>JAUHYN010001032.1 GCA_030426505.1 bacterium
GTCGTCGGTGACGTGCGCGTCATCGGGATCGACACCACGCTCCAGGGCACGCCGGGCGGCTACGTCGCGCCGGACACCATGGCGTTCCTCGCGCGCGAGCTGTCGAACGCCGAGGAGCGGCACGTCGTCGTGATGGGGCACCACTTGCTCCATCGCGCGTGGGAGCCGCACTTCCTCCAGTCGTGGGATCAGGAGTACCTCGTCGCGAACCGCGAAGAGGTCACGGCGCTCCTCGCGAGTCACCCGCGCGTCCGCGCGTACCTGTGCGGCCACCACCACGCGTCGCGCATCCAACGCATCAAGAGCCGCGGGCACGCCGGCGGCTTCTATCACGTGCTCACGGGGTCCCCGACCGCGTACCCGCACTCGGCGCGCCTGCTCGCGTTCGAAGAGGACGGCATTCACGTCGCGCCCCTCGTGCCCCGCATCGAGGGGCTGATCGACGAGGGCCGCGAGGCCGTCCTGCACGGCCGCAAGGCGCGCCGCTTCGCGACCCTCGGGACGCGCCGCACGTTCCTGCAGTACGTCGAGGGCCGGCAGAGCGACAACGAGGTCGTCCTCCCGTACGACGCCGCGCCGCTCTCCGAGCGCATCGGCGTCGCCGTCGAGCGCCGCGCCGTCTGATGGATCCGGGGCGGTCGCCCCGTCGTATCGAATCGTGTTCCGCCTCGGGATCGCCGCCCTCTGTCTGCTCTCGAGCGGGTGCCTCGCCGCGCGCGCGTTGACGCCCGACCCGATGCCCGACGGCGGGCGCGTCGTGGCCGATCTCGCGTACGCGCCGGTGTCGTTCGTCGACGACGCGCACCGCCTCGACGTCTACGTTCCGCCCGGCGACGGCCCGCACCCGGTCGTCGTGTTCGTCCACGGCGGCTTCTGGGTCTCGGGCGGACGGCAGGCCGCGTTCGGCGTGTACGCGCGCCTCGGTCACCGCCTCGCGCAGCGCGGCGTGCTCGCGGTGGTGATCTCGTACCGCCTCGCGCCCGCGTACCAACACCCCGCGCAGATCGAGGACGTCGCGCGCGCGATCGCGACGGCGTTCGACAACGTCGCGGCGTACGGCGGCGATCCGGAGCGCGTGTTCGCGATGGGGCATTCGGCCGGCGCCCACCTCGTGATGCTCGCCGCGCTCGACCGCCGCTGGCTCGGGCGCCTCGGCGTGAAGCCGCGTCGCCTCGCCGGAGTGATCGGATTGTCCGGCGTCTACGATCTCGCAGACCTCGCGACCCGCGGTCGCGGCAAGATACGAGTGCCGCAGGTGTTCGGGGACGCGCGCGCCACGTGGACGCGCGCTTCGCCGGTGACCTACGCCGCGAAGCGCGGCCCGCGCATCCTGCTCGCGGATGGGGACGAGGACTACCTGGTGGTGCGCGAGCAGACGAAGTGGCTGCTCGACGCGCTGAATCAGGCGAAGGCCGACGTCGAGTACGTGCGGATCGAGGACCGCGATCACGAGGAGGTGATCGTGCGGTTCGGAGAGGACGACGATCCGTTGGCGGCGCGCGTGGGCGCGTTCGTCAGTGGTTCGTGACGCTGAAGCTGAAGGGGAAGCTCGCGTTGACGACTTCCTGGGTGATGCCTTCGTCCGTCTCGCCGGTGAACTCCGGGAACTTCCACGCGGGGACCGAGCTCATGAGGCACTTGCCGATCGTCGCGCGGCGGACGCGCCCGGGGCTGACGTCGACCTGGGCCACGCGGCCGTTCTTCTTCACGGCGAGGTCGAGGATCATGTTGTCGGCCCACTCGGGATCTTCGTCGAGCTGCTTCTTGTAGCAGACGCGCAGGTCCTTCATGTGTTGGCCGACGACGGTCTGGATGTCGCCGACGGAGATGAGCGGCGGGGTGTAGATGCCCATCCGGTTGTTCGCGACGAGCACCATCCCGGACGTTCCGTCGCCCGTCACGGGGACCACGTTCGGATCCTCCTTGGGTGACATCGCGATCTGGAAGACCTTGGTGTCCTTCTTCTTCTTGAGCTGCGCCATGCGGCGCTCGAACGCCTTGTCGTCGTCGGCCGCGCGCGCGGGCGCCATGGCCGCGAACATCGCGACGAGCGCGGCGGCGAGACCGAGGCGGAGGACGGAGGCCATGAACGCAGTCTAAGCGCGGCGCCGGGGGTCGGCAAAGGCCACGTGTACATGCGCGCGGTCACCCGGGCGTCGACGACGAGGATACGGGTATGCTGCGAGGGACCGTGCGTGTGTGGACGTTCGCCTCGGTGGCCCTATGTCTCGCTGCGTCGAACGCCGCGTACGCGCAGCTCGGTGGGGACGAGGCGCAGGCGCTCGCGGACGCGGAGCGATCGAACCTGCCGCCCGACGCCCTGACCGGCGACCTGTCGCTCGGCAAACTCGGCGAGGACTGGTTCCTCACGCTCGGTCTCGGTCTGACACTCGAGCGCGACATGTGGGGGCTCGGGGTGCGGGTCCCGCTCCGGTTTCGCCTGATCGATCGCGACCCGCAGAACGCGGGCGACAAGGGCGGGCTGCGCAAGCAGGACTGGGATCAACCGTCGGACTTCCTGCGCGTGCTGAACTTCGTCTACGTCGGACAGCGCGACAAGAAGGGGCCGTACTACGTGCGCGCCGGGCAGCTGTCGTCGCTCGGGATCGGGTACGGCACGATCATGCACCGCTACCACAACGGGTTGGACGCGGCGCGCTACCACGCGGGGATCAACGCGGCGGTGAACATCGACGCCTACGGCGGAGAGGCGATGATCGGCGACGTCCTCGATCCTTACCTCGCGGGGCTCCGCTTCACCGCGCGGCCGATGCAGATCGCGTACGGCGAGGGCTGGTGGGAGATGCTCGTCACCGGCGCGACGCTGATGACCGATTCGCGTGCGCCGTTCGAGCTGTCGACGAACGCGATGATGCAGGTGCAGACCGACGACGACGACGTCCCGATCGTCACGCGCGAGCGCGCGCTGTTGATCTTCGGGGTCGACGTCGGCGCCGAAGTGCTGAGCACGCCGCTCCTCTCCATCACGCCCTACACCGCGCTCAACAAGATGAGCATCGTCGACAACGGGTGGGGCTGGCACGCCGGAGTGTTGTGGCGCGTGACGTTGCCGATGGTCCTCGACACGTTCCAGGCCGACCTGCGGACCGAGTATCAGCGCGTCTCCGGGGACTACCGCGGGCCGTACTTCAACACGGTCTACGAGATCGAGCGCTACCAGCTGCTCGCGTCGAACGGCGGCTCCACCACGCCGAAGCTGCGCGCGCTGTGCGGCGTGGATCGCGACTGCTCGCTGACGACCCCGCGCGCGAAGAACGGTGTGTTCCTCGATCTCCGCGCGGGCCTCCCGGACTGGATCTTCGTCGGTGGCGAGTACCTGAACTACGACGGCGATCAGAACGAGGGCACGCTCCGCCTTTCGGTCGAGGTGCCGGCGCTCGAGTTCGTGGAGTTCTCGGCGTTCTACTTCCGCATCAACATCACCGGCACGGACGACCTGTTCGCGATCGACGACCGCTCCGCG
>JAUHYN010000028.1 GCA_030426505.1 bacterium
GGTTTGGTCCACGGACTCACCTCGACGTTGACCGCCTCGTACCCTTCGGGGAGCACGAACTTGGGCGCCTGGTGCGTGAAGATCCTCTGCTGAGTCGCTGGCGCCTGCATGAAACCCGCACCGAGGAAGAGCGCCGACGACAGCAGCATCAGCTTGTGCGCGATCATCTCCTCCTCTTTCAGCTTCTTGCCCGTGTACGGATCCTCGCCCGTCAGCACCGCTTGCCCGTGGAGCCCGACGCCGTACGCGGACATCCCGGTCCCGGCGACCAACATCGTTCCCTCGACATACGGGTGAATCGCGGCGACGTGTGGCGCTGCCCCCGCCGTCACGAGCGTCAACGCCGTGGCGCCCGCGGTGTCGGGAGTCCACAACGACGCGAGCGACCCAAAAACCTTCGCGGACGTCGAGTCCTCCTTGACCGCCTTCTCCGCCCAGAACATCCCGGCCTGCTCGCCGTGGTAGGTCGTGTACGGCATCCACCGGCCGCCCCACCCTCGCCCATGCACCAGCGCGGCCGCGCCGGACTCCGAGAGCACGCCGTTCTTCGTCAGCGACGCCGCGAGGCGCTCGCGGTCGGGGACGTCGAGCTCCTCGAAGAGGCGGTGCAGCATGCCGCCCTCCCAGGCCTCACCGAACCGACCGAGCCCGTACCAGGTGCCCTCGTCGTAGTGCGACATGATCTTCTGGAGCACCGCCGCCTGCGTCGCCCCGGAGAGATCGATGATCGTGTCCACGACGAGCTGCTCCTCGTCTCCGTCGGTGTAGCCGTCGATCGCGTCGAGGACTTGGTTCGCCGCGCGCGAGACGATCGCCTCGTTGGGCATCTTCCTCTTCGACGCGGGATCCCACTGTGGTGCGTAGTCCCCGAACTCACGACTGTTGTTCGCGACCAGCGCGAGGAGCTTGCCCTTCTTCTCCTCCACTTCCTCGAAGAGGCTCGTGTAGAAGCTCGTCGACGACCCGGAGAAGAGGAGGTAGTCGCGCGACCAGCTGCTGTTCTTCAGGCGTGAGAGGTACTCGTCGAAGAAGGTGCGCCCGCTCGCGTGCAATAGGTCGCGTCGCTCGGACCACTTCTTCGCGATCTCCATCAACGTCGCTTCGTCGTCCCCGTCGATGCGCTCCTCGAGCAGCTTGTTCTTGGTCCGCGCGACGTCCCGGTCGAGTTCCTCGTTCCACTGGCGGCGCGTCTCCTTCTCGTGACGCACCGTCGCCGCGTCGAAGAAGGACTTTACGGACTCGTACTGCTGACCCGTCGTCGCCGTCGGTGAGAGGAAGCGCCCGAGCGCCTCGCTCTCGGGCCCCGAAGCGCCCGGCTTCACGAGGCTCGTGACGAGCACCGAGCTCGCCTGCCGAAAGTGCTCACGGAGCGTCGTCGCATTGCCGGTGGTCTGCGCGAAGTAGCGGCCGGCGCGGTCCATGCCCGCGACGCTCACGTCGTACGACCCGATCGTCCCCGAACGATCGAGCAGCTCGGAGAAACTGGACGGCGAAGGACTAAAAACCGAGCCCGACCACGGTGACTTGTCGAAGAGGACACGCCCCTTCACGATGACTTCGAGCTGTCGGCCGCTCACGTCGTAGTAGACGAGGACGCGTTGATAGGTGACTTGCGTTGGGCTGCCGCCCGAGCCCGGGCTCTGATCGGAGAGCACGCCCGCGGCGTCTGCGTCTCCCCCTTCCGAGATCTCGATGTGCGTCACGGTCCGGACGCCGCCGCTCGCGTCATTCGCCAACCCATCGAGTCGGAAGTACGCCGACTTCTCGTCGAGCCCCTTCCCCGCCGCGACCTCGACCCTCGACTGGAGCTTCTTTCCCTTCAGCGACTGGATCTCGAGCTCGCCCCACGCGCCAGCGTTCGGGAGCGCCTGCGCCATCGCGTCGGCCGGCGTCTTGTGCGGCGCGCGCGCGATGATCGGGACGCCGACGGACGGAACCGGGCCCGCCGGCTTTCGCGACGCCTTGCCCTTCGGCGCCGTCTTCGCGGCGCGCTTGGTCTTGGGAGCGAAGGTCGGGCCGGACATCTCGGTTCAGCAGGGGTCCGCGTGCGGGAGGATGGGATCGACCTCGGGGGGCGGGAGATCGAACTCGATCACTTCGCCGCTCCCCGCCGCCTCGTAGGTCACGGAGTCGATCTCTAAGCCGTCGCAGAGCAGCCGAACGTCATCGCCGGTGTTCGCCAGCTTGATCTTCGAGTCGGCCGGGAGCACGAATCGACGCGTCTGGCCGGGCGAGATCGGTCCACTCAGTGGCTCGACCCCACCCTGGCGATCCTGCAACTCACACCGCGCGAGGTCTACGTCGACGGTGTCTACGCTCGTGAGTTCGACCCACTCGTTCCCCTTGTCGGTGCCGGGTGGATTCGGCATGAGTCGGTGGATGACCACCTTCGCGGAGGGCGCAGCGTCCATCGGCGCCACGCCCGGCAACTCACCCGTCACGCTCTGAATCCACGGGAGGTAGGGCTCGATTCGTGTGTAGATCCCGCCGTCACCGCACGGGTCCGTCGACGAGAACGCCGCGCGCGAAGTGAGCCCCGCGAGGAGCCACACGTCGTTGTCGAGGATGTACGCGGGGCCGCCGCTGTCACCGTTGCACGTGTCGACGCCGAGCCCTTTGCGCCCCGCGAAGAACTCGAAGTCGGACTTGAAGCCGTGCTCGGCCTCGAGCTGCGCGAGGTCCCCGGGTGCGAGGGCGTTCGTCGGCAGCATCTCCACGTGCGCGAAGCGCTTCGTCCCGAACCCGATGCTCTCGGTCGGGTGGTTGTAGCCGTAGCCCACGACTCCGAGCACCGACGCCTTCGAGATCTGCGCGGTCGTCGCGAGCTCCGGCGGTGGCGTGGCCGCGTCCTCCGCGAGGCGGAGGATCGCGATGTCGTGGCTGGGGAGGAGGTCCCCGTCGTAGTCGGGGTGGACGATGACGTCGACGACATCGACGGTCTCACCGAGGCTCGGCGCCAGGACGGAGACGCTCTTCAATAGCACCTTGTCGATGTTCGGCGCGCAGTGCGCCGCGGTGAGGACGATGCGCGGCGCGAGGAGGACGCCGCTGCACGACCACTCACCTTCGAAGCCGAGGCACGCACACTCCGGGAAGAGATCGGACGGTGCGGTCTGACCTCCGATGACGCGGACGATCTGCCGGTGAAGCTCCGGCGCCAACCGCTCGGGGCCGTCGTCCGGCATCTTGGCCAGGAGTCGGTCGAGGAGGATCTGCATCCCCTCGACCTTGCGGACGAGCATGTCGAGGCGGCGATCCGGGCCCACCGCTTCGAGCGGCGTACAACCGCAGTCCTCGAGGCCCTTGTCGATGGGGACCTCCTTCTTGGGGAGGAGCAGCGCCTTGCGTTTGGGGACGGCGCGGAGGCCACGCGCGCGTCGCTTGCGCGTACCCGCGAGGTCGAGGTCACTCGGCCCCGCGACGCGGACCGGCGGGGAGGCGCGCCGTTCGCGGAAGCGCGGCCTCCGCCAGACGAAGTCGTCGAGCTGCGCGAGCACACCGAAGTCGAGCCCCGCGTACCCACCAATCTCTTTGATGCCGACCTGGTAGGTCGCGTAGTCGATGATCGACGCGCCGTTCCAGTCCTCGAGGAACTGGTTCTGCTTCATGACGAAGCCGAGCGCGACGAGGTCGGCGGACGACGTCGTGTCTTCGCGGATCACGACGACCTTGAAGAACGCGGACGGCACTCGGTACGGGCCGGTCATCTGATCGACCGTCGTGAAGATCGGACCGGTGAAGACGCACAGCCGCTTGGAGACCGCCCCCGCGACGTCGAGCACCCAATCCTCGAGGCCCGCCCACTCGTCGCGGTTGAACTTCTCGTGCTGGAGCGAAGCGTTCGGATAGAAGAACGAAGCGTCGCTCGCGTCCTGCGCCTCCTGCTTGGTCTCGCCCCACGCCAACGCAGCGCGCCGCGCGAGGTGGCCGCGGTCCCACGGGTTGTTCTGGTAGGCGGCCTTACCGGTCTGGAACGCGCCGACACGATCGTCGTTGGACCAGTTGTCGTTGACGTCGACCACAACCTTCGTCGCCACGTCGATGTTGTGCGCCGCGACGATCGCGGTCTTGCGATCGCGGTGCATGATCAAGGACGCGTGGATGTAGTCGATGGGTTCGCCGCCCCCGAAGATACCGCCCGAGCACTTGGGTGTAGGCATCGGGACGCTGAATTCGTCCCCGAGGAAGGCGGGGTCATACGGAACGACGTAGGGCAGACGAGCCATCTTCGATTTCTCCTAGTTCATCGGGTCCACGAGTAAGTTCGACTCCACTTCGACTTCGAATCCCGCCGCGCTCCGAGCGAGCGCCACGAGCGCCGAGATCTCGAGCGCGATCCAACCCTCGGGGTCACTCGCGTTGTCTTCAGAGCTCCAGTATTTGCGGTGGAGCGCGAGCGCCTTGGCGACGGCGTCGTCGAAGCCTTCGCGATCGTTGTCGAGGAGGCGATAGGCGACCTCCATCAGCGGGACCTCTACGTCGAGGACGACGTCGAGCCGCGCAGGATCCACGACCGCCGGATCGGTCGCCTCCAACGCAGCCACCAAGGGCGGTGCGACGTCGCTCTCTCCTCTCAGCCAGCGCTGGAGGAACTCGATGTACAGATAGGCGTGAGGCCCGGCCTTCGCTTCGGCGGACTCGAGCGTCGCGCGGTCGACCGCGAGCAAGGTCTCGCGAACGTCCGTCTTCTCCGTGAGGAGCGCGGCGGCGAGGCCTCGGCGCCAACGCGTCGCGCTGGCCGCCCCGGGGCCGATCGGCGCGTGGGCGATCTGAACGCCCCCGACCTCCGCTCGGACCGTCTGAGTGCCGGTGCCGGCGAGCGCGAACAGTGCGCCGGTGGCCTCGGCCATCAGTTCGAGGTGCGCGTACACGCCGCTCGAGTCGACGACGGCCTGAGCCGCCGCGAGCTCATACGCGATGTCCGCGACGTCGCGGAGCGAAGCCGCGCGCTGGGCGATCGCGCCCATGCCGGCGTCCTGGACGAGGCGCGCGTCCTCGATGGTCATCTCTGCGAGGTCGGTTTCGACCTCATGGCGATCTTCGTGTTTCATCGTCTTGTCATGGCCCCTGGTCGAATTCGCGACCCCTGATATCGCGCAGCTCCGAGGCCCCGTCCTTTGTTCCGATCGGGGCGCGTACCACAAAGTAGCGCGTCCCACCCGCGGCCATCGAGGCCTTCAACTGCGTGTAGATGCCGGGCCCAGGGTCGGGCCTACCGGCCCGCCTCGCGGCGATCCGCGCGTCTCGCTCCTGCCTCGCACGGCGACCGACGACGTCTTTCAGGTACTCCGGCGTCCCCTGCTCGACTCGATTCCCCGAGGCGTCCATGCGCGAGCCAAGCTGACTCGATCCCCCCTTCGCCTCCACGACGATGTACTGGTCCGGCTCTCCGTTCTTCCCTTCGACGCGATAGACCTGATCGAGATCCAGGCTCCGCGACGTCGTCCCCGGCCCGCCATGCACCAGCTCCACCTTCTGCCCCGGGTACTCCTTCGCGATCCGCTGCATCGCATAGGTGGACGCCGCGACCTCCCCGATGTCGTTCGAGTACTTGACCACCTTGCCACGCGCCTTCGACAGCGCGTCCTTCGTCGCGGCGTCCTGCTTCCCCGAATCCCACTGGGCCTGCAGTTGATTGCGCTTCGCCCGCTCGACCTCGCGCGCCAGGAGGAGCGCGTCCATCTTCACCTTCGCGACAGGGTCCACCTTGCCGAGCTCGAGCTTCATCTCCTTGCTCTTGTAGGTGGCCTTCTTCATCGTCGAAGGCCGGACGTCGAATTCGAACGTCTTGGGGTTGAAGACGAGATCGTCGACGGGCTTCCCGGCCGCGTCGTACTTTCGCCGTCGACGGAGCACCGGCGCGCCGTCCTCGACGCGCCAGTAGTGATTCTTGCTCGGCGGCACCGGGTACCCGAGGTCACGCGCGAGCCGCGCTCCCTCACCCCCGCCCCACTTCTGCGGCGTGCTCGCGGCCTCCAGCTTGTTGGCCGCCTTGGCCTCCTCGATCTTCTTCTGCCCCGCGTCGATCTTGCTCTGGACGTCGGCGATCTCCTTCTCGGAGCGACCGGCCTCCCGCATCGTGTTCGCGATCGCCGTCCTCGGGTCCGGCGCGGTATCGGGGACGCGGACCTGATCCGGATCCGCGGCGGGGAGTCGGTTCGGGTAGCGCTGCTTCAGATCCGCGTACGCGGCGCTGTCCATCTGATGCACGAAGCTCGCCATGAACCGCGTGTCGTCATCGATGTGGCCCTTCTCCAGGCGCTCTGCGAGCGCGGACTTCGTGTTGTCGACCAGGACCTTTCTCGTGGCCGGGTCCGTGACGGCACCATCGACGAGCGCCTTCACTTCGTTCGCTCTCTTCGGGACCAACGCGTCCATCGCGAAATCCTTCGCCCCGCTGATCACCTTCTTGCCGACGTTGACGAGCTCCCCCGCGAGCATCGCGCCCAGCTCACTCGCGATCTCGGTCCCGAAGTACGCCCAACCCCGGGCCATGCTGAACGTCTTCACCGTCGACGCGCGGATCAGCCAGTGCCCGATCGCGACGATGGTCCCGATGTCCTCCCTGCGTCCCTTGAGGGCGAGCGCAGCCTGGATCCCGAGCTTGAGGACCCGCCCGAGCGGCCCGAGCCGCTCGAGGACGAACATCAACCCGGCGATCTTCGCGCTGAACTTCGCCGCCTCGAGGATCGCCTTCACCGAGAAGTTGTCGAGGAATGCGCGGTCGGCGCCGAACTCACGCACCGCGATCCATATGATCGCGAAGATCTTCTCGGGGTGCTCCTGGACCTCGAAGTAGCGGTCCATCCACCTTTCCCAGCGCTTGATGAGATCCGCCGCCGACTGCGTCGACGACATCGCGTTCTTCTTCGCGTTCCGGATCTCCGATCGCGCCTCCTCGACGGCGTCGTTGATCGGTGAATGCTCACCGAGGATGTAGCGCTGGACCGCGGTGGCGTGGGCGGGCATCGCGTCCGTCCGTTCACCCTCGACGCCCACGCTCCTCGTCGCCTCGTCGCCTATCGCGTCGGTCTCACCGGCGCGGAGGATCGACTCCGTGCCGATCCCCTGGGACGAATCGATGTAGTGTGGCTTCGCGACCGTCGCGTAGTGCTGAGCGGAAGCGACGAGGTACTGCGCGACCTCTTCGCGCGCCGACTTGTGCTCACGCACGTCGATGATGTCGTCGAGCCCTCGGAAGATCTGGCTGAAGAGCATGTAGCTCCAGCCGCCCTTCCAGTTGTCCTCGTTCGAGCGCGCTGGCCCGGGCTTCATCAAGTGGACCTCGTCGCGCGTCCGCGCGTACCCGAGGGCGCGCGTGCGCAGCAGTCGGTCCACCCCCGTGGCGCCTTCGTACACGTACGTGAAGTCGCCGGCGGTCTTCTCTATCGCGCTGTTCACGCGACGATTTCGCGAGGACACCTCGCCCCCGAGCGAATTTCGCCCCCCTTTCGGCGTGAGTTCCGCGAACTCGAGGGTCACGCCCATGCGACCGTCGGACCCTGCCGCGGACTTCGAGATGTCCGAGTGTCGCGAGACGCCCTGCCCCGCCATCCCGCCGAACTGCGGATCCGCCCGACCGAAGTTCATCGACGCCGCGAGCGACTCCACCGCGATCGCCCGGCCGACGTAGCCCGAGAGGCCGCCCAACGACGCGAGGCCGAGGATCCCAGGCTGCGCCTTTCCGGTCGCGGGGTTGACGCCGCCTCTCAGCAAGAGGTTCATCCGCGCAAAGTTCGGATCCTTGTCGCGCGCCGCCGGACTGAAGAACGCCATCCAATCCCGGTGGACGCGCATGAACTCTTGCAGCGTGAAGTCGTCTTCGGGCGGGACGATCTCGCTCTTCATCACCGCGAGCGTCTCGGCCTGTCGCTTGATGCGCTCCGCGATGTCGTAGGTCGCGTTCTGCACCGTCGCGTCCGTGTGTTCAGGGAACGCTTCGGACGGGTTGATCGGCGTCGACTCCGGGGAGCGCCACCAATCGGGTCCATCGTAGTCGACCAAGTCGACATCGATCGGCCGGTACTGGTGCGTGGTCAGGGGGCTCAGCAGCGACGGGCTGTTCCCCATCCGCTGCAACGTCTGGCCCTCGGTCACGGCGGCCGTGCGGAGGTCCGCGACGATGGCGTCGCCCCCCGCGAGCTGCCCGAGATAGCTCGAGAGGTCCGGCGGGCCGATGTCGCGAATGCGCTTGTCGAGCGGTTCGAGGTGCTTGCTGAGGAGCAAGATCATGCGCGCCGTTTCGCCGATCGCGGCGCCCTCCTCGGCGCGCTCGGCGTCGGTCGTCGCAGCCGCGAAGCGGGATCGCGCCGCCTTCAGCCACTCGACGGCGCCCTGCAGCTCGACCTCGATGAGGCCGTACGGATCGTTGAAGGTGTCGACGCGGAACTGCAGCATCTGCTGCGCGCCGTCCTGGGCCGACGCCCACACCATCGAGACCGCGTTCGCGAGGTACGTCGACGCGTCGGCGATCTCCTCTCCGTCCTCGATCGCCTTTGCGTGTGTCTTCACCGCGCGGTCGATCGCAGTCAGCGCTTCACAGATGTACCAGGCGATGTCGCCCGCGATGACTTCGAGGAAGAACCAGGTCCCGTAGGAGTCCGGCAGCCCGAACTCCACGAGCTCCGGGCTCCCGAGCGTCTCCACCAAGAGCTTGCACGCGCTCGCGTAGGTCAGCGTCGCCGGGTCATCCTGTCCCGCGAGCGTCAGCGTCGCCTGCACGCCGCTGAGGTACTCGAGCGCGTCTAGGAGCGCGGTGTTCGACTCTTCGTAGTACGGGTCCTCGTACTCCGCGAAGCCGAACGCCTCGTCGGCCCAACCGGCGAGCCCTTCCTCGAGGAGGTCCAGGGGGAGCACGTCGTCTTCGTCCCGGTTCATGACGAACAGGTAGAGTCCGTCGTAGAGCTTCGCCCTCACCGCTTCGCGCGACGCCTCCTTCCCGACGATCGCCGGCTCGTCATCATCATCACTCGCGTCGTCGTCGCTCTGCCTCCCGACGAACGTCGAGCCCGCCTGCTGCTGCTGCACCACGTGGGTGAGCTCGTGCGAGATCAGCGCCGCGCCGTCGGGCGTTCCGGGCTGGAACGCGCCGGCCGCGAAGTGGACGTCCTGCCCGCGCGTCACGGCGCGCGCACCCATCGCTCGCGCCGTGGCTGCCCCTGCTGCGCCGTCGTGGACGCGCACGCCCCCGAAGCTCGCGCCGAAGCGACGCTCCATTGAAGCGCGCACGCCCCCCGGGAGCGGTCGCCCGCCCGACCCCGGCGGCAGCGGACGCTCGGGCGTGCCGGACGCCACCGACGCCGCAGCCTCGGCCGACGAAGCCGCGCGCTCCGCCTGACGCTCTTGGCCCTCCGTTGCCGCGGGCCCGCGGAGGAACCGCGGGACGCCGGGCCCCGCGCCCGACCCCGACGCGCCGCCCTTCGACGCCGACTTGTCCGCCGGCTTCTTGATCGGCGCGCGGAACACGCGCCTTCACGCCTCCCCGTCGCGGACCAACGCGGGGAGCGGCTTCCCCATCTTCCGGTACTCGAGCGAGAGCGCCTTCGTGATGTGCGCCTCCGACACCACGTCCGCGTCCTCGCGATCCGCGACGACCGACGCCGTGAGCGCGACGTTTCGGATCTGACCGCCGGTGAGGTTGCACGTCACGGCGAGCCGGTTGAGTACGGCGGGCGCGAGGACTTTCTCACCGAGGTGTTTCGTCCAGAGCGTGCGGCGCTGCTCGGGGCTCGGGTGCGGGAAGTCGATGACGAGATCGAGCCGGCGCGTGAACGCGTCGTCGAAGCGCGTGCGGCTATTGCTCGTGAGGATCGCGATCCCTTCGAACGTCTCGATGCGCGTGAGCAGATAGTTCGTGAGCGAGTTCGCGAAGCGGTCGTTCGAGTGGCGGACGTCGGTGCGCTTGCCGAACAGCGCGTCCGCCTCGTCGAACAGCAACACCACGTTCGCGTGCTCCGCCGCGGACAAGAGCGCCGAGAGGTTCTGCTCCGTCTCGCCGATGTACTTCGACAACACCGACGAGAGATCCACTCGGAACAACGGCACGCCGAGCTTCGTCGCGAGCCAGCCCGCGGCGAGCGTCTTGCCGGTCCCGGAGGGGCCGACGAACAACGCGCGGACCCCGGGCGTGTAGCGCGTCTTCGCTGCGACCCCGAGCTTCGCGACCAGCGACTCGCGGTGACGACAGCGCGCCTCCAACAGCGCGAGCTCGTCTTCGAGCGACGCGCCGAAGACGAATGCGGTCTTCTTCACGCGCTCCGGGAGGTGCTGCGCGAGCGCGTCCAACCCCGCGACGTCGCCGTCGGCGATCGCGGACTCCACGTGGGCCTGCGTCGGCGCCGCGGCGCCGTCGAGCGCCGCGTACTGACGCGCCAGGCGACCGAGTTCGGCGATGCGCCCTGCGGAGCTGCGGTGGTTCTCGGCGAGCTCGGTCGCCGAGGACGCGTCGTCGACGATCGCGCCCCACAGCGCGTCGCGCTCCTCGATCGGCGGCACGGGGACGCGCCACGACACGCAACTCCCGCCGTCCCTCGAGACCGCGCCGTCCGGCCCCGCGAGGACGACCACGGCGCCGTCGTAGCCTTCGATCGCGGGCACGGACCAACGCTGCATCGGCCCGACCGTCGGTTCGAACACCGGCAACAGCGCGCCGAGGTGCAGCCACGGCGCGAGCCCGACCGGTTCGTCCTGCGCGGTGAACAGCGGCTCGCGCTCGAGCGTCTGTGCGATCGCCGCGGCGATCGCCCGCCCCTCGTTCTTCGACGTGGTCCGGATGACCAGCGATCTGCGCCCCTCCTCGAGGCCCTTCGCGTGGCGCTCGGCTTCGGCGCGGATCGACGCGGGGAGCACGACCTCGTGCGACGCCGCGAGGCCGACCGTGAAGCCGGGCCGATCGACGCGGTGGCCGAACAGCGCGGCGCCCACGTGCGCGTGGAGCGCGAGCGTGCGCTCCGCGGCGGGGCCGTCCTCGCGGTCGAGAACGAGCAGCCCGGTGCGGAACACCGCGCCGCTGAACATGAGCTGCGCGGCCTCGTCACCGAACGCCGCTGTCACCAACCCGAGCGTCGGGCGCGTCCCGCCCACCGGCTTCTGGAGAAACGCGAGGACGCGGCCGACCATGAGCACGGTCTCCGCCGCGAGGACGAGCGCGGCGGTCACGACCTCGGCGTCCGTGAGACCGAGCGCGCCCTGGAGCGTGAAGAGGCGGCGGTCGACCGCGGTCGGGTCCTGACGAACCGCGTCGAGCGCGAGGCCCGGCGCCTGCCAAGAACGCAGCGCGGCTTCTTCCTCGCCGTCCAGATCGGGATCGGCGCCGAGGAACATCGCGCCGATCCGCGTGAGCGCGATGCGCCCGAGGCCGCTGATCTGCGTCATGGCCGTCCTCCGTGGACGTAGTGGAACGCGACGACGCGCCCGAACCACGGGACCCAGCCCGGATCGAGATCGAGCCCGGCGCGACGCACACGGATGTCGCTGTCTTCGAGATCGAACACCACGTCGAGGTGCGTCGCGGTCACGAGGACCGCCGCGGGGCGGAGCACCAGTTCGGCGAGCTCGAGCTCGGCGTAGCGCGAGAGCCATCGCCCGACGGCCCACACCCAAGCGATCGCCGTGACGTCGGCGTCGTGCCGCGCGTCCTTCGAGAAGAGCGCTTCGGGCCGAACCGAGAGCGCGCTCAGAATCGGATCGGCCGGATCGATCGCGACCGCGCGCGCGACGGCGGCGAGGACGCGGTGCGGATCGACCGCGGCGTCCGCGACGCCGAGCCGCGCGAGCAGCGGGAGCAAGAAGTACAACCCGCCCGCCGCTGTGCCCTCGGGCTGCGCGAGCGGTGGCCACTCGGGTGCGAGCGGGGCGGGCCTCGAGGTCGGCGGAGGCGGCGCGGCCGCGACCTGGGCCTCGGCCTCGGATCGTGGTGCTCGGCGTGGCGGCTCCGTGTCCGCGCTTCGATGCGCCGCATCCGGACTCGCCGCGTACGGACTCGCCGCGATCGCCTCCGGCGCTTCTTCGACCGACGGCGCGTCGATCGTGAGTCGTTCGTTCGCACCCGAATCGAGCGCGCCCGTCTCCCTCGTGTCCCGCGCGGCCCCGCCGGCTTCGGCCTCCCGCCGCACCGAACGCCTCGCCCGCTGCGCGGCGCTCTCCGGACCGACCTCGCCGCTGCGCGCCTCGACACGAGCCACCACCCACTCGAGCAACACGTCGATCGACGACTCCGAAGCCGAAGCGGGTCGCGCCGCGTCGAGCGCCGCGCCCGCGAGCCACCGCACGCGCGGCGCCTCGAACGACCAGCGCCGAACCGCCCGCGCGAGCACGGAACGCCACGCCGCGGTCACGGCGGGCACCGATTCGAGAGGCGTCGGCCCCGCGGTGCGACGCCACCCCGCGCGCCGCGACCAGACCTCCACGTCGCGCACCGTCAGCGCCTCGACCCAGGCGTCCAACGCCTCGGGCGCGTTCGGGTGCGCCGCGACCATCGCCGCGAACAAACGCGCGGGTGTCACCTCCGACGCCGCGTGGAGCGCATCCAGGATCTTCCGGCGCTGCACCGAGCGCGGCGCCGCCGGCGACCACCCCGGGACGAAGCGCGGCCAGAACCACGCGCGCCCCGACTCGCCACGCGTGACGCGGAGCGCGAGCGCCACGAGGACATCGTCGTCGCTCCGCGCGAAAACCGCGGGCGCCGTGGCCGCGCGCGCGTCGTCGATCGGCGCCACGCTCGACCACATCGACGCGACGAGCGAACGTACGCGGCGCGAGAGCGCGGCGGCGGACACGTGCCGATCGATCTCGCCGAGGTCGAGGCGGCGGTACACCACGCGCCCCGGGAGACCGTCGCCCGGGAGCGAGACGGCGCGCAGCGCCTCCTCGATGATCGCGGCCGCGTCGTGCGCAGCGTCGCGGCTCGGCACATCGAGGTGCAGGTGCTTCACATGACGCGCGTCCACTACAACCCCGAGCTCACCGAGACGGCGACGGTGCCGTACGCCTTCGCCCACCACTGGGAGATCTGTACCGAGTGGACCTTCGTCACCCCCTCGTCGATCCGGAGAATCCGGATGTTGCCGTGGTCGCCCTCCACGTCCACGACCTTCCCGTGGCCGACCAGCGCGCGTGACTCACTGTAGAGGAGCACGCTCATCCCCATGCGCACGCGCTCCGGATCGACCCGCACCAGGACGTTGTTGCCGACCGCAACGGGGCGGTCCGGCTCGACCGCCGTCCCCTCGAGGATCTCGCTCACCGGCGCGTGACTCGCGAGGAGGATCGTCATGCGCACGAGGTCGTGGACGAACGCGACGGCGTCGTTGTTGCTCGGATCCACGCGACGGTAGAGGTAGTCGACGATCGACTGGAGGTCGTGCCGATCGAGGCGATCGATCGCGTGCCAGCTCGGGAGCGCGGAGAGGCGCCGCAGGTCGATCGGGTCGTCGAACTGACTGATCTTGTCGGTCCACTCCAAACGAATCACCGGCGGGACATCACGCCACTTCGTGAACAGGCACGCCGCGGCGCGCCCCATCATCTCCACCGTGCCCGCCGACGCGACCGACAAGTCCTGTCGACCGTGCCACCCCTCGCGGCAGTCGTTCAGCGACACCGTCTCTTCCGCGTGCTTCATCGCGCGCTCCCAACTCGACGCGAGCCAGTACTCGATCGGGTGCGCGATCATCACGTTCCGCGTCCTCGCGATCACGCCGAACTGCGCGTTGAAGACCGCGCCGATCCGGCGCCCGAGGAGGCTCTTCGTGAACGACGGGTGCTGGAACGCCGGCGCGAGCTCGGGGAGCGACTCGGCCGAACGCGCGTACGCGCGCTTCAAAACGCGGTGGATCGACGGGAGGTGATCGACCCGTCGGAGGTTCGCACGCAGCTGCGGGAACCACGCGATGGGCGCCTCGCCGAGTACGCTCACCATCATCCGCAGCTGCTCCGGAGCGTCGTGATCGCCCTGGAGGCACGCCGGCACCGGATCCGGGATGCGCGCGGGATCGACCGTGCGCACCGGAATCGCCCTGCGAAGATCCGTCGTCCGCGCGCGGCGGAACACGAGGAACGGGACGTGCTCCTCGACGATTCGCTGTCGCCGCTCGTTCACCCGCGCCACACGCTCGATCTCTTCGTCGAGCAACGCGCGCGCGACCGTTACGTCGTGTCGATCTTCCGCGATCACGATCGCGAGCTCCGCGAGGCGACCGCGCGCCTCCGCCCAGAGGACGCGGAGATCCGCGAAGGCCTCTTCGAGCACCCGCACCACCTCGCGGTACTGCTCGAGCCGCTCCTCCACCAATCGCAGCGCCGCGACCGTGGCCTCGATGCTCTTGATGCCGGTGGAGAAGAACGCCGCTTCGTCTTGACCACTGACCGAGTCCTGAACCCACGCCGCGCGGTTCGCCAGCAGCGGGCGCAGCGTCTTGAACGGAATGAGGCCGTGAACGATCTCACTCGCGTGGAGGTTCACCTGCGGGACGAACCCCGGCAGCTGCAGGTCGTCCACCCAGATCCCGAGCTGCGAGATCTCTTCGATCGTGTCGTACGCGCGCAGCCGCGCCTCACGCGCGAAGCTGTGGACCTCGGTCGACGGAGGCACCGCGAGGCGCGCCGCGATCGACGTATCGTAGACCATCGAGACCGGCGCCCGCTTCCGGTAGACGCCGGCGCTGTGCTCCTGGAGATCCAGGGCGCGGTAGACCTTGGCTACCGTGCCCTGCTCCAACTCGAAGTCTTCCACCTCGGCGGCGACCCCGACCGCGCCCCCCGAAGGGATGCTCCCGAGGCTGATCGACATCATGCCGGCGAGCGCGCCGTCGGCGGACAGCGGCGTCGTCGTGGTGCCGAGCCCGTCGGTCCCCGCGGCGACGCCGGCCGTAGCGCCCGCGAGCGCCGCGGTGCCGGTCGCACCGAGCGCCTGCGTGAGGATCATCGGCGCGAAGCTATTCGGGTCGAGCTCGGTCACGCTCTTCGCGACCGGGCCTTCGTAATAGCCGCTGCCGATCTTCTTGTCGACGGAGATGGAAGTGTCGCCGAGTGCCGCGGACTTCACGAGCTGCCCCGCGAACGTCGCGACCTGATCCGTGCTCGGAGCGGCCTTCGAGGTCTCGAATATCTTTCCCGCGGCGGGCGACGTCGCGAGCGTCGTCGCGTCGGAGGCGCCCGCGACGATCTGCCGGACGCGATAGAGCTCGGCCTGCACGCGCGCGAAGGTCACGTCGAGCTTCTCGTCCGCGCGGTCGAGCGTCTCCTTCAGCTTCTTCGTACATCGCCGATGACCGAGGTCGGCGAAGTCGTGATCCGTCATCGCCTCCACCAAGGTGTTCGAAGGGACGAGCTGCCCCCCGAGGATCCCGATCGACCGCCGTAGGCTCTCCGCCTCGACGATCTTCGCGAGGCGATCCGCGAGCGCTTCGTAGTAGTCCGCGACCTCGCCCTCGAAGTCGCGCTCGGGCTCCGGCGGGTCACCGACGTCGTCGGGGTGCGGCGACGTCGGATCGCCCTCGCCTTCGATCGCGCCCGGGTCCGCCATCGTCGCCGGGAGGTCGCGATTCACGAGGCGCTTGGCGAACAGCCGCAGCGACGACCAGATCCCCGCGCGACGCGTGAGGTCCTGTTCGAGGATGTAGCGGAAGTGTTCGATCGTCCGCGCGAACTTCGGGTCCACCTGCTCGACGATCAGGAGCCCAGGCTCGAAGTACGCGGTCGGAACCGGCGCGAGGATCTGGATCTGTTCGTGGAGCTGCGTGTCGAACGGCAGCAACGACGCGCTCTGCTCGAGCACGTCGTCGAGCGTCTCGAGCTCGACCGGGAGCGCCGTCAGTTCGAAGTGACGCGGGATCAGCAGATCGTCCGGGAGGTAGCCGTCGGACTCGCCGTCGCCGCGCACGTCGAGGGCGCCCTTCGGCAGCATCCCGACCGGCGGGAGCCACCGGAAACGATCGTAGAGCCCGGTGAGGACCAACGAGTCGACGTCGAGCTGCGAGAGCTCTTCCGAGAACTGCTCCACCCGCGCCTGCCAGAGCGCGGGCGTCCCCGTGCGACGAACGTACGGCGCCCACGTGGAGACGGGCCCGCCGCGGCGCGCGACGGAGGCCGCGTCGACGAAGAGATCGCCGCCCTTGGGCGCGCCGAGTAGCGCGATCGGGAGCCCGAGCGCCTCCCACGGCGCCGGGCCGAAGTTCTCCTGCTCGTAGTCGAACGCCGCGTAGGCGAGCTCGTTGCGCCAGCGCGGCGAGGCGGCCGGGAGCGCCGTCCCCATCGCCGACGCGTCCTGCCACGCGACCGCGACGATCCGTACGGCGTCGAGGTACTCCCAGCGCTCGTACGGATAGTCCGAAGGATCGCGCTCGCACGGGTCCGTCGGATCGAAGCTCTCGATGTGTTCGTGGACCGTCGGCTCGAGGAGGATGAACAGCGCTTGATCTTGATTCGTGTCGAGCGCGTCGCCGACCGTGCTCAGCGTCGGGTGCCCGTTCGCATCGCGCGTCCACAGCGGCAGATCGATGATCGGGAGACGCACCGGGCTGTCGATCCGGACGTCCTCTCCGCTCGCCGTGATCCCGAACCCCGCCGCGATGTACAGCTCCGGGAGCCCCGACGTGTCCGTGGCGAGACCGACCTCGAGGCCGCGCACGACGCCGCGGGTGTGCAGACGCCCGTGGACCGCGAGGCGCCGCGAACGCGCGCCCATCTCCGACTCGAGCGCGATGTGGTTTACCGAGCGCCCGGTGAAGTGATTCGCGCGCCGACGCCAGAAGTCCTCGATGTAGAGGCTCGGCTCCGGATGCACCTTCAGGAAGTGTTCGCCATGGACGAGGTCCGACGGCTTCTTGCGGACCTGCATGATCTACCGCCCCTCCACGAGCGCACGGATCTCCTTGAGCACCGACGCGCGCGGCTCCTCTTGGACCAGTTCCAACAACTTCTTCGCGATCGTCTCGGCCGGAAACTCACCCGGGCGTGACGGAAGCGACGGCCTCTCCGTCGGGCGATCGAAGGTGGATGTCGGCCGCATCGACACGACCAAGGTGTCGAACTCCACGAGGACGCCCGCGAGCGCGATCATCCTCAGCGCTCGCCCCTCGATGAGCCGCGCCGCGCCAGTCGACGCGAGCATCTTGAGGCCCGAACCCAGCGGTCGCACGCTCGTACTCGCGTAGCGCTTGGCCACGGCCGTCACCTTCTGGTGCGTGAGGTCCTTGGCCTTGTTCGGCGCCTTGCCCTCGACCACGGCGCGCGCGTCCTCGAGCTTGTCGATCTCGATGGTCGCCGCGACCATCTCCACGATCGCGCCCGTCGTCAGCGCGGGGATCTTGAACGCGCTCTCGGCGAGGAGCCGCGCGACGTTGTCCTTCGCGTTGTCCTGCACGTTGTCGAGCAGGTACTCGAACAGCTCCAACTCATCCGCGCGCTTCGCGTTGACGGACGCGACCTCGATCGGCGACGCCGTCGTGCTGCCCGTCGTCGTACCGCCAGTGGTCGTGCCGCCCGTTTCCGCCCCGGTGCCGGTCGCCGGCGCCTCGACCACCACGACACCACCCGCGGCGATCGACGCGATCGCCTGCGCGTTGCCCTGCGCCGCGAACGCACGGATCTTCGCCGATGTCTTCTTGGCCTCGGCCGCGGACTGCTTCGCGAGGCGCTCGTCGAGTTCGGGCACGTGGTACGACGCCGCCACCACCTGGCGCGCCGCGGGCGTCCCCAGCTCGGGTTCGGCCGCGAGCATGCGCGCGATCCCCGCGCCGATCGTCGGCGGATACCGGACCGACACCGTCCGGAGCAGCGTCGCCGTCAGGATCTTCACCTTGGCTACGAGCCCGGGCTTCGAGCCCATCGAGAAGTAGCGTACGCCCTCATTCACCCGCGGGGAGAACACGCGCTCGAGCTCGTAGATCAGCGCCGACACCCACGTCGCCTCCGCGAACGGCGGCGTCTCGAGGAGGTTCGCGAGCAGTCGATGCACGTCCGACTTCGCGCGCGAAAGGACCTTGTAGTAACGCGTCTTCTCGCCCGCCGCCTCCACGCGATCCCGCGCCACGCCCTCCAGCGGCTCCTCCACCACGATGACCGGCGCGGGTTCGCGCTCACGCGGCACGACGTCGGCGATCGGCGGGAGGTTTCGGCGCCGCACGTAGTAGAGCGCCTTCGCGCCGCGCACGAGCGCGTCCCACGGATCGACCACCACCGGCTGCGCCTCGCGCACCTTCTCGAGCCTCCGCATCCGCAGCGCATCGAGCGCGTGAATCGGCTTCGCGCGCGCGACGAACCCGGGGACGACACCGCGCACCGGCATGTCCAGGCGCTCGAGTTCGAACGCCTTCTGCGGGAGCTCGTTGCGCTTCACCGGGAGGAGGATCGAGATCGACATCGCCTCGAAGACCTCGGCGTCGAGCGTGAGATCGATCGGCGCCATCATGAGGCTCTCTTCGAGCAGCGCCGGGATCTCGTCTTCGGGGACCACCGTGAGCGTGACGTCCATCTCCGGCGGGAAGAAGCTCTGCACGAGCCCGTCCTGCCCGCGCGAGATCGCGCCTCGCGGGATGCGCCCGCTCGGCGGGATCGCGAAGAAGTGATCAGTGACCGCGAACGACTGACCGAACTCCGTCTCCACGTCCAGCGCGTGGTCCATGTACTGTCGGAGGAACGCCTCGCGCGTCGCGCGGTGGCCGAGCCCGAAGCCGAGCGTCGAGTCACGAACGACGTCGCGACGCCCGATGTACACATCGTGCCACTCCACGCGACCGCGCGTGAACGACACGATGCCGAGCGGGAGCGCGTCCGTGGGGAGTCGTGGGCGGTGCC
>JAUHYN010001033.1 GCA_030426505.1 bacterium
ACATCGGCAAGATCGGCGTGCCGGACCACGTCCTCCTCAAGCCCGGGCGGTTGACCGAGGAGGAGTGGGTCGAGATGAAGAAACACCCGGAGATCGGCGCGCGCATCCTCAGCGGCATCGCGTTCCTCGAGCCGGCGGCCGACATCGTCCTGTGCCACCAGGAGCGCTGGGACGGCGGCGGGTACCCGCGCGGGCTCGCCGGCGAGGAGATCCCGATCGGCGCGCGTATCTTCGCGGTCGCCGACGCCCTCGACGCGATCACCAGCGACCGCCCCTATCGTCGCGGGCGCAGCCTCGAGCACGCGCGCGAAGAGATCGCGAAGTACGCGGGCACGCAGTTCGATCCGATCGTGGTGGAGCACTTCCTCGCGATCGACGACGACGAGTGGCGCCAGCTCCACGGGCAGCAGCCGCTCTACTCCGCCCGCCCCACGTCCAACATCCGGTGACGCGCGAACATGCGGTCGACCCACGCGACCGCCGCATGATCCGCGAAGCGCGCGAGGAACGCGTCCAGTGACGCCGGGCGACCCGGCGGGAACGGGATCTGCGCGTCCTTCGGGATCGCGACCGGGACGAGCAGCGCCGCCGCCGACAGGTCCGCGATCGTGAAGGTGTCGCCGACGAGGTAGTCGCCGCCGTCGAGCGTCTCGGCCACGAAGTCGAGGGCCTCGATCGTCGCCTGCGTCGACGCGGCGACGCGATCGGCGGAGAGGTCGTAGACCTTCGAGATGATCCGACGGGTCGCGAAGAACATCGCGCCGTACATCGTGCGGGCGGGGCCTCGCGTCGTCCCGGCCATGCACGCGAGCGCGTACTCCGGCTCGGCGAAGAGTACGGAGAACAGCGCGCGGCGCGCGTGGTGGCCGATCGGCTCGAAGTGGTCCTGCAGCTCGAGCGCGCGGCGCCGCGCTTCGGGATCGGGCGGGAGGAGCGCGGGGCCGCGACCGATGCGCTCCGCGTAGTCGGCGATCGCGTTGGTGCCCACGACGCGACCCTCGTCCGGCGTGTCGAGGACGGGCACGCGCTGCTGTCCGGTCATCGCGCGCACGCGCGGGACGTGGAACCCCGGCAGCAGCGTCTCCTTCTCGTAGGCGACGCGTTTGGAGTCGAGGATCCAGCGCGCCTTCTCGCAGAAGTGCGAACACTCGAACTGGTAGAGGCGCAGCACGAAGGTCAGCTCTTCAGCTTGGTCTTCATCCCGTCCGCGATGCGGAACGCGTTGGCGAGGATCGTCATGGTCGAAGGGACCGCGCCGCTGGTCGGGAGCGAGCCGCCGTCGGTGACGTACACGTTGTCGACCTCGTGCAGGTGACCGGCCGGCGTCGTGACGCTCGTGTTCGGGTCGGTGCCCATGCGGCACGTGCCGTGTTGGAGGACGTACGTGACGCCGCCGACGTCGAGCGTGCGGATGTTGGTGGCGCCGAGCTGCTCGAGGAGCTCGCGCGCGCGGTCGACGAGCAGCGCGCTCGACGCGCGATCCGACGGGTGGCGATCGATCGTGATGCGCGCGGACGGGAGGCCCCAGCGATCCGTGGCGCGGTCGTCGAGCGTGACGTGACATCGATCGGTGGGGAGCCACTCCGAAAAGCACTCCACCTCGAGCGTCTTCTTCTTCGTGAAGTGATCGTACAGGCGCTGCATGAGCGCTTCGCCGTAGACGAGGCCGTCGCTCGAGTGGATGAGGCGCTCCGCCGCGTGGATCGGGTTGTCGTGCTCGAAGAGGAGGTGGAACGTGCCGCCTTTGCCGAACACGTCGCCGGTGGGCTCGACCTCGTACAGGTCTTGGATCGCGCGCCCGATGAACGGCATCCCGTTCGCGAGCTCGGCGCGCTTCGCCTCGTCGAGGCCGGCGAACTCGAGGTCGCCCGTGAGTTGGCCGAGCGTGGAGAAGCACAGGTTCTTGCCGACCTGGCCGGCGTTGTTGCCGACGCCGTTCGGGTGCTTCGACGATCCGGAGAGCAGGAGCAGGCGCGCGGACTCGATCGCCGAGCAGGCCACGACGACGATCTTCGCTTCGACTTCGTGGCGCGCGCCGGCTCCGTCCTCGTAGACGACGCTGCGCGCGCGACCGTCCTCCTGCATGACGATCTCGCGCACCATCGCGCCGGCGATCACCTTCGCGCCGGCCGCTTCTGCGCCGGGGATCAGCGACGCGAGCGTGGAGCTCTTCGCGCCGACCTCGCAGCCGTAGGAGCCGCACAGCCCGTGGTAGACGCACGCGCCGCGGTCGCCTTCGGGGCGCGTGATGATCGCGCGCGGGACGTGGAACGGGTGCAGGCCGAGGGCGTCGCCGGCCTCGTCGATCCACTTGGAGATCGGGTGCGTGAGGACGGGGTCGTAGGGGAACGGTCCGCTGCGCGGGGGCTCGAACGGGTTCTTCGAGACGTCGCCGCTGACTCCGACGATTTTCTCCACGCGATCGTAGTAGGGCGCGAGGGTGTCGTAGCCGAACGGCCAGTCGATCGCGGTGGAGCCGGCGAGGGGGCCGTAGTGTTTCGACAGCGCGAAGTCCTTCTCGTGGAAGCGGAAGAAGAAGCCGCTCATGTGGACGGTGCCGCCGCCCACGCACTGCGATATCCAACCCGCGTTCGTGCGGTTCGGCGGCGCGTCGGGGCGCGAGAGGACGACGTGCGGATCGTCGTCGGGCCACGGGAGGAAGAAGTCGCGGCGGCAGGTGCTGATCTCGTCGTGGACGAAGTCCTTCGGACCGTAGCGCGGGCCCTTCTCCAGGACGATCACCTCGGCGCCGGCGCGCGCGAGCTCGTACGCGATCGGCGCGCCGCCCGCGCCGGAGCCGACTACGACCACGTCGCAGGTCTGCTTCACGGGTGGTGCCCCCCGTGGCCCGCGGAGACGTCGCGCGGCATGTCGATGCCGAGCGCCTCCCAGGTCTTCGCGTCCTTGTTGCCGCCGTGGCGCGGATGGCCGAGGTAGCCCTCGAGCGCGAGGCGGAGGAGGGTCTCGAGGGCGCCCGCGGGGTGGAACGTCCGGCGGCGCTCGCCGCCCGCGCGCACGTCGTCGAGGACGGCGAGGCGCGCGTCGCGATCGAGCTCGTCGAAGCGCACGCCGCGGTGGCGCTGGGCGACGATGTCGATGTGGCGCGTGAGCTTGAGGAGATCGTTG
The DNA here is from genome assembly GCA_030426505.1 of bacterium. Taxonomy (GTDB): domain Bacteria; phylum Myxococcota; class Kuafuiibacteriia; order Kuafuiibacteriales; family Kuafuiibacteriaceae; genus JAUHYN01. The sequence continues at coordinate 3,127 of JAUHYN010001033.1, forward strand.
CGGACCGCGAGCATCCCGGGGAGCGCGGCGGCCGCGACGAGGAAGTCGACCACGCCGGCTTCCTCGGCGCTCGGGAGGCCGAGCGCGGGATCGCCCGGTATCAGCTCGGCGACGACACCGGTGAGCACCTTCAGCGCTACGGGATCGAACGGAGTGAACGCCAGCGCGCCGACGGGCGTACGGTGCTCGCCCTCGGGCGGCGCGGGGTGGGGATCGACGTCGTAGCCCTGTTGGCGCAGCCACGCCCACGTCCCGGCGCCGAGCGCGACCGTGCCGACCCCGGCGACGACGAACGTGCGACGTTTCAGCGCCACCGCTTCGGACACTGCGAACGAATCCGGATT
>JAUHYN010001034.1 GCA_030426505.1 bacterium
CGCCGCGCGAAGCGATTGAGCGCCTCGGGGTGCCGCTTCAACAGCTCCACGGTGAGCAGGAGCAGATCGCCGAAGTCCATCGCGTTGCTGCGCTGGAGCGCGCGTTGGTAGCGCTTGTAGACCACGCGCGCGAGCTTCTTCGCCGGCGGATCGAACGGGCCGACCTGCTGCTCGAACTGCGCGGGGAGGACGCCGTCGTTCTTCGCCTTGTCGATCTCGTGTGCGATCGAGTTGACGTTCACGCCGTGGGAGTGGGTGAGGTCGATGCCGGCGTTCGCGATGATTCGCTTGAGTAGACCCTTGGCGTCGTCGCTGTCGTAGATCGTGAAGCTCTTGCCGTACCCGAGGCGGTGCCCCTCCATCCGGAGCATCCGCGCGCACAGCGCGTGGAAGGTGCCGATCCACGCCTCGTTGACCTGCGGGCCGATCAGCTGGGCGAGGCGCTCGCGCATCTCGGCGGCCGCCTTGTTCGTGAACGTGACCATGAAGATCTGCCACGGCTCGGCGAGGCCCTCGGAGAGGATGAACGCGGTGCGGTGGACGAGGACGCGCGTCTTCCCGCTCCCCGCGCCCGCGAGGATCAACAGCGGGCCCTCCGTCGTGGTGGCGGCGCGGAACTGCTCGGGGTTGAGCAGCCCTTCGAGATCCTCGCGCGTCAGCGTCACGGGGCGGCACGCTACCCGCGGCGGACGTCGGATCTCAACGACAAGCTCGCGCTCAATCCCCGAGGTGCGAGGTCGGGACGTCGAAGGCGCCGAGCGCGAGGTCCGACTTGAATCGTTTCCAGTCCCGTACGACGCGATCGGCGCGCGCGAGGCCGTCGCGGAGGAGGTCTTCGATCGTGACGGCGACGTCGCACGACTCCAGGATTCGCCGCTCCACGTCGTCCTCGATCTCTTCGAAGTCCTCGTCGGAGCGCGCGTGCGCTTGCGCGAGCGCCCACCCGCACACGGCGGCGTAGCGCTTCAACTGCTTCGGCGAGAGATCGTCGACGTCGTACGCATCCTTGAAGGGCGACCGCTCGCGCACCATGAAGCTCTCGCCGCCGATCTCCACGTGGCCGAAGTAGCGATCGCCGCCCACGAGGTGGACGCGCTGCGACTGTACGATGCGCGCGGCTTCGCGGTCGTCGCGCTCGCGGCCGGTGAGCCCGTTCAACGCGGAGACGCGCGAGCGCTTGAGCTCGAGGACGCGCGGCCGATCGTCGGGCTCCGACGCCACCCGGACGAGCACCCACCACCTCGGGAGCCCGAGCGACGCCGTCCCACTCCCGCGGCGCCGCGCGACGTCGATGACCTCGAGCCCGTCATCCGCGAGCTTCTCGTTCGACGCCGCGTAGCGCGCGATCGCGTCGGAGAGCAGCTCGATCTCCGACGACTTCGGCACGATCTTCTTGCTCGGCGCGAAGCCGCCCGTCTCCGGGTCGCACAGATCCGCGAGGAACGCCTCGCGGGACGTCATCGCGTCCTCGATGAGGTCGCGGATGATCTTCGGTGAGTTGTCGAGCCGGAACTGGTGCGACATCTCGCGGTCGTCCTGCGCGAAGTCCGCGAGGCCCGTGAAGTATCCGCGGAGGAACTTCCGCACGATCTTCCGCCGCGCCTTCTTCGACGCGCCCGCCGCGCGCGCGCCAAGCTCGAAGCCCACCGCGCCGCGACGCAGGTCGAACGTGTACGGGGCGATGCACGCCTCGTCGAAGTCGTTCACTCCGAAGAACGGCGTGCCGTCCACGCTCGGCATCACGCCGAAGTTCTCCGGGTGGACGTCGCCGAGCGTGAGCACCGCCGGCAGGTGCGTGTCGTAGCCCGCGAGGTCTCGGTAGAAGAGCAGGGCGGTGCCCCGGAAGAAGCGGTACGGCGACTTCGCGAGCTTGTCGAACTTCGCGCGCACCGACTCCGGCGCGCTCCGGATGCGGTGCGCGTGATCCTCGAGGAGCGTCGCGCGCACGTGGAGACGCCGGCGCTCGTCGTCGAGCAGGACCGGATCGATGTCTCCCGCGGCGCGGCGCTCCGCGAGGCGCTCGTAGGCTTCGAAGCGCGGAGGCGCGGCGAGCGTGCGCACCCGCTACGCCTTCTTCTCGCCGAGCTTCGCCTCGATGCGTCCGGCGATCTTCGGGTCGATGTTGCGCCAGTACTCGAACGCGCGCGCGAGGACCTTCTTCGACACGCCGTCCGCGAGGTGACCGGCGACGTTCGACACGAGGCGATCGCGCTGCGCGTCGTCCATGACTTCGTTGATCAGCGCGCGGGGCTGGCTGAAGTCGTCGTCGTCCTCGCGCTTGGTGTACGCGGCGCGGACGAAGTCGCCACTCGCGTTCCACTTCTCGACGAGCGGTCGGCTCGCGGGATCCGCCGACGGACCGCCGTAGGAGTTCGGCGCGTAGACCGGGTCCTTCACGTTTTGAACGCGCATCGCGCCGTCCTTGCTGTAGCTGTGGAACGGGCACTGCGGCGCGTTCACCGGGATCTGCTTGTAGTTCACGCCGAGGCGCGCGCGGTGCGCGTCCGCGTAGGCGAAGACGCGCGCGAGCAGCATCTTGTCCGGGCTGACGCCGATGCCCGGCGGGAGGTTGTTCGGCTCGAACGCGGCTTGCTCGATCTCGGTGTGGAAGTCCGTCGGGTTGCGGTCGAGCGTGAGCTTGCCGACCTCGTGCAGCGGGTAGTCCGCGTGCGGCCACACCTTCGTGAGATCGAACGGGTTGATGCGGTACGTCTTCGCTTCTTCGAACGGCATGACTTGGACGTTCAGCGTCCACGACGGGTGGTCACCGCGCTCGATCGCCTCGAAGAGATCGCGCCGGTGGTAGTCGCTGTCGTCGCCCGCGATGCGATCGGCCTCCTCCTGCGTGAGGCACTCGACCCCCTGGTCGGTCTTGAAGTGGTACTTCACCCAGAAGCGCTCGTCCTTTGCGTTGACCCACATATACGTGTGGCTCGAGTAGCCGTTCATGTTCCGCCAGGTCTTCGGGATGCCGCGGTCACCCATCAGCCACGTCACCTGGTGCGCGCTCTCGGGAGAGAGCGTCCAGAAGTCCCACTGCATGTCGTGGTCGCGAAGGCCGTTGTCGGCGCGGCGCTTCTGCGAGCGGATGAAGTGCTGGAACTTCAGCGGGTCGCGGATGAAGAAGACCGGCGTGTTGTTGCCGACCATGTCGTAGTTGCCTTCGGCCGTGTAGAACTTCACGGCGAAGCCGCGCGGATCGCGCCACGTATCGGGGCTGCCGCGCTCGCCGGCGACGGTCGAGAAGCGCATCAGCGTGTCGGTCTTGGTGCCGGACTGGAAGACGGCGGCCTTCGTCCACTTGCTGACGTCCTCGGTGACCTCGAATCGACCGAACGCCCCCGCGCCCTTCGCGTGCGGCTGACGCTCGGGGATGCGCTCCCGATTGAAGTTCGCCATCTGCTCGATGAGGTAGTGGTCGTGCAGCAGGATCGGGCCGTCGGGGCCGACGGTGAGGGAGTGTTCGTC
>JAUHYN010001035.1 GCA_030426505.1 bacterium
CTACCGGACGATCACCACGAAGAAGCAGCTCGAGACGGTGGTCGCCGAGGTGAAGGCCGCGTCGCGCGTGGGGGTGTGGTTCGAGACGGACTCCACGCAGGTGGTGGATTCGAAGCTGGTCGGCGTCGCGCTCTCGCGCGAGAAGGACAAGGCGGTCTACATCCCGACCGGCCACGACGCGGAGGGCGGGCTCGACGCCGACACCGTCATCGCGGCGCTGCGCCCGATGTTCGAGGACGCGTCGATCCAGAAGGTCTCGGTCGACGCGAAGAACGTGGAGGGTGTGCTCGGGCGCGCGGGGATCGAAGTCGAGGGGCTCGCGTTCGACACGACGCTCGCCGCGTATCTCCTCGAGCCCGACGAGCTGAACCACGGGTCGGTGCTCGTGTCGCGTCGGTACATCGGGCACGAACCGCTGGAGCGGACGAAGGTGCTCGGCACCGGGAAGAAGGCGGTGACCGTCGCCTCGCAGCCGGCCGAAGAGATGACGCCACTCCTCGCCGAGCTCGCGGACATCGCGTTGGTCGGAACGCAGGCGATGGCGCCCGCGATCGAGGACGCCGGGGTGGACGGCGTGCTGAAGGACGTCGAGCTGCCGTTGGTGCCGGTGTTGTCGCGCATGGAGCGCGCGGGCATTCGGATCGATCTGCCGCGGTTGGCGCGGATGTCGGAGCGGTTCGCGAAGGAGCTCGAGCGCCTGGAGGCGGCGTGTTTCGAGGCGGCGGGGAAGGAGTTCAACGTCGGTTCGCCGAAGCAGCTCGAGCAGATCCTCTTCGAGGACCTCGAACTGAAGATCGTGAAGCGAACGCGCACGGGCCGCCCGTCGACGGACCAGTCCGTGCTGGAGAACCTCGCCGACGCGCACCCGTTGCCGCAGGCGATCCTCGACTACCGCCAGGTGCAGAAACTCCAGAGCACGTACGTGGAGGCGCTACCGAAGATGGTGTCGCCGAAGACGGGGCGCGTTCACACGCTGTTCAGTCAGAGCACGGCGGCGACGGGGCGTCTGTCGTCCACGGATCCGAACCTCCAGAACATCCCGATCCGCACCGAGCTCGGGCGCGAGCTGCGCCAGGTCTTCATCGCGGACGAAGGCAACGCGCTGGTGTCGGTCGACTACTCGCAGATCGAGCTGCGCGTGCTCGCGCACTTCTCCAAGGACCCGCTGCTGTTGAAGGCATTCGCGGATCGCGCCGACGTCCACACGCGGACGGCGGCGGCGATCTTCGACATGGATCCGAACGACATCACGCGCGACCAGCGCACGCAGGCGAAGGCGGTCAACTTCGGCGTGTTGTACGGGATGGGGCCGGTGCGACTCGCGCGCGATCTGAAGATCCCGCGGCGCACCGCTTCGCAGTTCGTGAAGGACTACTTCGATCGTCAGCCGGGCGTGCGGCAGTTCATCGACGACACGCTCGAGGGCGCGCGGCAGAGCGGCATCGTCCGGACGATCCTGGGGCGCCGTCGGTTGATCTCGGACATCAACTCGAAGAACCGCGGCGCGCGCGCTGCGGCGGAGCGCATCGCCACCAACACGCCGATCCAAGGGAGCGCGGCGGACCTCATGAAGCTCGCGATGATCCGCGTGGACGCCGTGCTCGCCGAGGAGTTCCCGTCCGCACGCATCCTGCTCCAAGTCCACGACGAGCTCCTCGTCGAGGCCCCCGCCGACGAGGCGGAGGCCGTCGCGAAGCTCGTCACGCAGCAGATGGAGAACATCTACCCACTCGAGGTCCCGCTCGACTGTGAGTCGAGCTTCGGCCCCAACTGGGACGAGGCGCACTGAGGCGCCTCATTCGCGGACGTCAGCCGTTCTTGGCGAGCAGGTCGGCGAGGTCGTCGGCGTGCTCTTCCTCGGTCTCGAGGATGCCTTCGATCATCCGGCGCGTGGTCGGGTCCTTGTCGCCGAGCCAGTGGACGATCTGCGTGTAGACGTCGATCGCGATCCGCTCGGCCACGAGGTCTTCCTTGATCATCGCGTCGAGCGTGGACGCGTCGTCGTTCGAGTAGTCCGCGTGCGCGCGCGTCGAGAGCGTCTTGGGGTTCAGGTCCGGGATGCCGCCGAGCTGCGCGATGCGCTCCGCGATCTGATCCGCGTGCTCCTGTTCTTCGAGCGCGTGCTCCATGAACTCCGCGGCCGCCTCGCGACCTCGGATGCCCGCCGCGCGGTAGTAGTGGTTCTTGTAGCGGAGCGTGCAGACGATCTCCGTCGCGAGCGCTTCGTTGAGGACGCGAACGACCTGCTCGCGGTCCGCACCGTACGCCTGTGTCACGGCGCCCTTCTCCATCTCGCGCTTCGCGCGGTCTCGGATGTTCTTGATGTCGAGGACGAAGTTGCTAGTCATGAACGTCGGACATCGCACGGAGCGTGCCACGTCGACGCACGTGGTTCGAGGGCGCGAGATCGTGGCGAATCGCTACACCCGTCGCGCGTTCGTGGTCCGGCCCGGGCCGATCCGCACGACCGCGCGCAGACGTCTCATGTAGGCGCTGAGCAACGCCGCCGATCGCGTCGTGGCACGTCGACTGCACTACGGCATACACATGAAAGACACGCGACGCATCTCGATGGGTTTCTTCACGCTGGCCGCGGCGGGGGTCCTGGTCCTCGCGGGGTCCGCATGCGAGTCGAAATCCGACACCGAAAAGATGGCCGAGCTCATGGAGTCGGTTCACGAAGCGAAGACGGAACGGGCGGAAGAGACGAGTGAGGACCTCGCCGAGTTGCGCGAAGCGTCCGCGATCGACCGCCGCGACGCCGAGCTGTTCGCGTTGAAGAAGCGGTTCGAAGCCGTGCGCGACCGTGCGGACGACGCCGCGCTCGCGCCGACGGACAAGGAAGCGTTCTCGGCGCTCGCCGAGCGCGTGGAGCCTGCGCTCGACTCGCTCGACTCCACCGACGAGGACTACCCGGCGCGCCGCTCGATCACCGAGCGCAACATCGAGCGCCTCGAAGCGCTCGTCGACCGCGCGACGTAGTCGATGTCGAGCGCTCGGATCGTGACTGTGACGCGATGCCACGGTCGCGGCGCGATCGTCTCGCCGTGATCCCTGATCCGCGCGCCTCGTCACCCCGGCACGAAACTCGCTAATCCCAGCTCTCATGAATTGGGAGAACCTGCTCGAAACCGTCCTAGGCACCCTCGAGGGCTGGCTCGAATCCGCCGCCGCACTCCTCCCCAATGCCGCCGTCGCGATCGTGGTCGTGCTCCTCGGCTACGGCGTCTCCAAACTCGTCGGTGCGATCGTCCAGCGCTCCCTCGATCGGATCTCCGACAACCACCAGGCCACCAACCTCATCACGCAGCTCAGTCGCCTCGCGGTGATGGGCGCCGCGCTGTTTGCCGCGCTCGGCATCCTCCAGCTCGACGGTACCGTGAAGTCGCTCCTCGCCGGTGTCGGTGTCATCGGTCTCGCGCTCGGCTTCGCGTTCCAGGACATCGCGTCGAACTTCGTGTCCGGCG
>JAUHYN010001036.1 GCA_030426505.1 bacterium
GACGAACGGGCCCTGCGCCCGGTCCGAGCGGTCGTGGATGATCTGCGCGACGAGGTCCTTGCCCACGCCGGTCTCGCCGAGGATCAACACCGGCGTCGTACTCGCGGCGACGCGATCCACCAGCTCCACCACCCGACGCATCGCGGGGTCGAGCGTGACCAACTCCTTCTGCTTGTCCGGGGTGGTGTGCGACGGCCGCGAAGTGCGCGTCTCCGCGATCTCCAGCAGCTTGTCGCGGCGGCCCTCGTCGGTGTGCGCGAGGCCGATCAACACCTCCGCGCCGAGGCCGTACAGGTGAGAGACGACCGCGCCGAGGACGTCGCGCGCCGCGCGCTCGCTCGCGTTGGGGACGAACACGCCGACCTGCTGGGGGCCGAGCGGCGCGATCACGAGGTCGCCGCGCGCGTGCTCCGCGACGGTCGCCGCGAGCTCGCGGGGGCCGCCGGTCACGCGCAGTCGGGCGACGGCGCCCTCGAGCTCCTCGATGCAGCGCCCGAGGTACTTCTTCGTGACGACGTGCGGCGCGGTCTTTGTGGCGGCGGGCTCGACCGTCGCGAACGAGACCTCGACCGAGCCGACGCGGATGCGATCGCCGTCTTCGAGATCCACCGTCTTGCCGACCGGCAACGCGGACTCCTGGTCGCCGAGCAGGCGCGCGGTGTCGGCGTCGTTCACGCGGATGCCCACGCCGTGGTCGAGGTAGATCTCGAGGTGGTTGTCGGCGACGCCGGCCTCGTCGATCACGACGTCGTTCGCGATCGCGCGCCCGAGCGTCAGCGTCTCGAGGGGCGGCATCGCCATGCGGAGCGACGTGGAGCGCCCGCGGACCATCAGGTAACGCGTCACGACCGCACCCACTCGGGGAGGTGTTCGACGCGCACCGAGTCGAGCCGGCGACTCGCGATCTCGTGGACGAGGCGGTTCAAGCCACGCAGGTTCTCCGGCCAGTCCTCGAGGACGAGGCGCTCCGCGGCTTCCGCGTGGACGCGCGGTGGGCGCGTATCGAGGTCGCGCTCCGTCGCCCAGATGCCATACAGATCGTCGAGCCAGCGCAGGATGTCCGAGCGGCGGTCGCGCACCGGCGGCACGTGGAGCTCCCACATCGCGAGGCGCGCGTAGAGGTCCTGACGGAAGGTGCCGTCGTGCGCGCGGCGCGCGAGGTCTTGGTGCGTGGCCGCGACGACGCGGACGTCCACGCGCTCGCTCTTCGTGCTGCCGACCGCGCGGACCTCGCGCTCCTGGATCGCGCGGAGCAACTTGGGTTGCAGCTCGAGCGGCATCTCGCCGATCTCGTCGAGGAAGATCGTGCCGCGCTCGGCGGCGCGGAAGAGGCCGGGCGAGTCGGTGGTCGCGCCGGTGAACGCGCCCTTCATGTGGCCGAAGAGCTGGCTCTCGATCAGCTGCTCGCCGAGGGTCGCGCAGTTCACGGCGACGAACTCGCCGGGCCGCCCGCTCACGCGGTGGACCTCCTCGGCGATCTTCTCTTTGCCGGTGCCGGTCTCGCCGATGATCAGGACGGGCGAGACGTCCGGCGCGGCGCGGGCGAGGCGCGCGCGGAGGGCGCGGATCAGGTTGGCCTTGCCCGGGACGTTGCGGCGGGACACCTCGGGCGCGTCCATGTGCTGAAACGTGTGGGAGGCCTCGTAGACCAGCAGGACGTCGCCCACGCGGAGGACCGAGCCGGGGACGAGCGGGTGCCAGGTGTCGACCGCCCGCTCCCCGTCGACGGCCGAGCCGTTGCGGCTGCCCATATCCCGCCCCACGTGGACGCCCAACCCGGCGTCCCACTCGACCTCGAAGTGGGTCCTCGAGACCGTCGGGTGGTTGATCGGCGGGGTCGCGGGGGTGTCCGGGAGGCGCCCGAGCACGGTGCGACCGTCCGTGAGGTCGATCTTGATGTCGACGTCCGGCGGGTAGGCCGAGGCCAGCCGCGCGCGGTGGGGCGCCGGGGCGTCCCGGTCAGCGCCCCCGCCCATGCGGGTGGAATCGATCGTCTCGTCGACCGAATACGGCAGCGAATCGTGGGCCACGGACTCGTCTGCCTTAGCACGAAGGCGGGCCGGACCGCGACAGGCCCGGCACCGGCCGGACTTGCAGATTCGCCGGAGCCGCGACTTGCCAACGCTGCAGTTCGACCGGGTCGAGGCCGCAGCCCGGGGCGACGAACGGCGGGATGTCGCCTGGCACGCCCTTCGCACTACTCGCGGGCATGACGCAGCCGCACTCCCCCGAGCGCACGATCGACCCGACGTACATCCGGGTCGCGACCGACGACGAAGCGACGCTCGTGGACAACGGCGGGGTCCCGCCGGCCCTGCGCGCGATGGTGGAGGCCGAGCTCCGCGCCATCGACGACCACACCCGCATCGGCGACCTGGTCCCGGACCACGTCCGCCTCGCCCCCGCGCCGACCTCCGAGGACCAGGTCCTGATGACCGCGCACCTGCCCACCGACCTCGACTTCGGCGAGCTCCTCGAGGAGGACGCGGTCGCCGAGGCCTCGGCCCCGACCCCCGAGGTCATGGCGCTCCCCGAGAGCGCGATCGTCGAGCCGGCCACCGTCCACGGTTACGTGGAGCCGGCGCGCCCCGCGCTGCGCGCCGCGACGCCGATGGGCGGCCGCGAGAGCGACAAGTACTTGGTCTGCCCGGTCCGCGGCGACCTCGACGCGCTCGACGATCCCTTCGACGTCTCCGCGATCGCGGGCGTGCTCGAGCCGAGCGCCCTCCCCTGCGACGCCGAGTTCTGCGACACCGCCGACTTCGACGACGGCGAGGTCCTCGAACCCATCGCATTCCCGTTCGTGCGCCCCGCCGCGCGCCGGCCCGACGCCACGCGCCCCGAGCGCGCGCTGGATCTCGGCGCCGCGGCGCTCCCGGTCTTCGGCGAAGAGGACGAGGGCGACATCACGAAGACCTTCTGCCGCGCCCCGGACGCGCACGGCTTCGACGACTTCGATCGCAGCGCCGGCTTCGTGAGCCCGATGGCCGCCGAGCCGCGCAGCCGCGCGACCGCGCGTGGCGTGAGCCCGCAGCGCTATATCCCGACGGTGGTCGGCAAGAAGCCGCTCCCGAAGATCGGCGCGTCCGCGGACGAACTCCCGCAGCTCCCGGCGCGCGCGCCCTCGCCGTTCATGGTCGCCGTCCTCGGCCTCGCGTGCGTCGCCGCGCTCTTCACGCAGGTGCTCTGAGCCGCGCGTGACCGCGACCCCAACGCGGAGCGCGCGGCCCAAAGCTGCTAGCCTCCGCGCGATGTCGAATCGACGCCTCTTCGCCCTCCCGATCGCCGTCGCCCTCGCGGCGTGCGGCCCGAACGCATCCGACTGCATCGACGTCCCGGAGGTCCCGGCCGCCGACGCCGACGCCGCGTTCGAGTTCGTGACCTGCCGCCGCTACATCGACTCGCCCGCCGAGACGGAGCGCCACGGCACATCTTCCCCGCACGGCGACGAGACCCGCGTGTGGATC
>JAUHYN010001037.1 GCA_030426505.1 bacterium
GTCCATCTTCTTGGATCTCGACCAACGATCTAAGGAGGCCCAATCGCAATTCAGAGGTTTGACAACGGGGCACTCCATAGCAGACGGAGGCGGCACGCGAATGCGTGCCGACCGACGGCTGTGCCAAGAGCTCCGGCGTAGCCGGAGGTCGTTATGGCCTAGTGAGGCGGCCCGTGCGCCCCCTCACCCCGTGGACCCCCACCCGGGCCGGCCGCTACATTCGGTGACGATGCCCGCCCGCTCCCTTTTTGTCCTCGCGTCCCTTCTGTCTTCGGCGACGGCGCTGGCGATGCCGCCTCGCTTCACGACCTCGAAGGCCGACTCGATCGTCAACGTGAAGGTCCGGCGCATCACCGAGGTGCAGCCGATCTCCACCACGGCGCCGCCGCCCGCCGTCGCGCTGTCGGGCGAGCACCGGCTGCTCGTGGTGCTCGTCGAGACCGGCGACTCGCCGTGGCCGGAGCGCTACACGCCCGCGCGCTACGAGCGCCTGGTGTTCGGGAAGTCCGCGGCGTCGATGCGCGAGTACTACCGCGAGAACAGCTACGGCGCGTTCGATCTCGTCGGCGAGGTGGTCGGGCCGGTGCGCGTCCCCGGGCGCATGACGGACTACGCCTACGCGCAGACCGGCGGGGACCCGCGCGGCGTCCACGCGCTGATTCAGGCGGCGATGAAGAGCGCCGCGAAGAAGGTGGACCTGAAGGCCTACGACACGCACGACGTCCACGGGCGTCCGCGCAAGGACGGCATCGTCGATCACGTGATGGTGATCTACGCGGAGCGCACCGGGAACTTCGACGGCTTCTCACCGATCTGGCCGCACCGCGGATCGATCCAAGTCGACCTCGACGGCGGCATGCGCGTCGCGAGCTACACCGTGATGAACCACGCCGCGCGGCTCGGCGTGTACGTCCACGAGTTCGGTCACGACCTCGGGCTCCCGGACCTCTACGACCGCGACTACACCAGTCACGGCGCGGGCGAGTGGTGTACGATGGCTTCCGGGAGCTGGGCCGGCGACGCCGAACAGCCACTGCACTTCTCCGCGTGGGCGAAGGCGCGCCTCGGCTGGATCCAGCCCACGGTCATCGCGAAGCCGGTACAGAACTTCGCGGTGCCTTCGTCTTCGGAGCGGCCCTTCGCGCTGCGGATCCCGATCGGCGCGATCGACTCGCCGGAGTACTTCCTCGTGGAGAACCGCCGCCGCGTCGGGTTCGACGGCAAGCTCCCCGCTGAGGGGCTCGTCGTCTGGCACATCGACGAGAGCAAGGGCGACAACGACGACGAGCGCCGCAAGATGGTGGACGTGGTGGAGGCCTCGCCCGACCAAGATCTCGATCGGCTCGATCGCACGTCCGCGCCGAAGTACCTCCCAGACGTCTTCTCTGGCCGCGGGCCGAGCGTCCTCGACGACGCGTCCAACCCCAGCGCGCGCAGCAACGACGGGACCGCCTCGGGGATTCGTTTGAATGTACTCGGACCGCCGGAGTCGGTGATGCACGTGGACGTCGCGCGCCCCACGATCTTCGATCCGGGCGGAGTCCCGTACACGTTGATGAAGGACGGCTACCAGTTCGGCCGCTTCTCCACGGTGCCGCTCGGCTCCGGCTCGGAGGCGCTGATGAAGCTGGAGGCCACGCCCGGCGGCTACCGCGCGTACTCGCTCGAGGCGTTCGTGTCGGGCAGCCCGGGCCGGAGCGGTTCGGTGCGGCTGCGCCTGTACGCGGACGCGGACGGCAAGCCCGGGAAGCTGCTCGCGGACGAGCGCACCCGCGTGAAGATCCCGAACGCGGGCTACACGTGGGCGCGCGCGCGGCTGGGGAAGGGCGACCGCGGGATCGAGCTCGACGCCCTGCAGACCGTGTGGGTCTCCGCGATCAGCGACGGCAAGATCTACGCGGCGATGAACCCGTTCTCCACGACGAAGCGCGCGCGCTTCCGCCGGTCGGTGACGAAGCCCCTCGAGTCGGAGTTCAACTTCAAGGACCAGGGCCGCACGCCGGCCGCCGACTTCGTGCTGCGCGTGGGCGGGTTCGGTTACCTCGATCACCGCGCGCTCCCCGAGCCGCGCGCGTCGGACTCGGACGAGCGCGTGGTCGCGATGCGCGCGGCGGACGAGGCCGCGGACAAGGGCGACCTCGCGGGCGCGCTCGCGACGTACGAGAAGCTCCTCGCCGAGATGGAGGCGGAGCCGCGGCGCTACGAGACGTGGATCCCGGTCGTTGTGAACGCGATGGGTGTCGCGGCCTACCGGCTGAAGCGCTACCCGGAGGCGATCGAGGCGTTCGAGCGCGCGCTGCGGCGCGCCGAGGCCGCGCGCGACGAGAAGAACGCCGCGGACGTCTACGAGAACATCGCGGAGGCGGCGTTCGGTGCGAAGGACTTCGCGCGGACGATCAACGAGGCGAAGCGCTCGCTCGCGATCAACGCGCGGCTGAAGCGTTGGGATCGCACGGTCGAGAACCTGTACTGGATGGCGCGCGCGGAGCTCGAGACGAAGCAGCTGAAGTCGGCGAAGGCACACCTCGCGACGGCGAAGGCGCGCGTCGCGGAGGCGTTCGACGCCGAGACCCAGGCGTGGTGGACGCAGCGGATCGACGAGGCGCTCGCGTCGGGCGAAGGGCCGGACGTCGCGCCCGCGGAGTCGATCGAGAAGCGCGGCGAGGGCAAGAAGGAGCGGCGCATGGACATGGACCTGCTCCAGTTCCTGAACGAGGACACCAAGGACGCGCGATGAAGGTGGGCCGAGTCGCGGCGCGCGCGGCGTGGGTCGCGGTCGCGCTCTTCAACGTCCACGGGTCGTGTGGCGGCGAGTGCCCGTCGGTGCCGGCGCCGGTGCCGATGACGGAGGCGCGCGCGCGGCAGATCGAACCCGAGGTGATGACCGGGATCGCGCTGAGTACGACGTACGTGTTCGGCGACTGTCGGCCCGGCGCGGCGACGGGCGGCGTGGACACTTCGGCGTGTGAGGTCGTGACGAAGCCGGCGTGCGCGCGCGAGCGGCGGGCGATGCGGGTGTTGGTGCTCGACGTGAACCAGAGCGTCCCGGTCGGCGACGGCTGCGACGGGGGCTACGCGGTTTCGGCATTGGCCGAACGCGCGGCGTTCGACGCGACGAGCTCCGACGGCGGGGAGGTCGTCGCGGCGCTGCCGGAGGGGCACTACTCGGTGTTCGTCTCCGCCGACGACGCGTGCGCGACGTGCGGAATCGTGACGGTCGAAGGCACGTGTGAGGTGGCGGTCGCGCGCGGCCGAGTGACGGCGCGTGATCTGGTCGTGGACGTCTCGACGCACTGACGTCGGCGCTTGCAATCGAACCAAAAAACGCGGGAGAAGCGCGCTCGAAAGGGCCTACCTCCCCATGCGAATTCGAATGCTCAGCACTGCTCTCGGTCTCCTCCTCGTCGCGGCCTGCGGCATCTCCGAGGAGGAACACAACCAGCGACTCCAACAGGCGCTGGACGCT
>JAUHYN010001038.1 GCA_030426505.1 bacterium
AACGACAGCGAGAGGTTCATCATGCTGCGCACGACGATCTGATCGTCGTCGCCGCGCACCACGGGGCGCTTCGCCATCTTGTGGACGCCCATGATCGCGACCTCGGGGTAGTTGATGATCGGCGTCGCGAAGATGCCGCCCTCCTTGCCGAGGCTCGTGATCGAGAACGTGGATCCGCCGAGGTCATCGGTGCTGAGCGAGTTCGTGCGGACCGCGTTCGCGAGGCGCAGGATCTCTTCGGCGAGCTCGAGGAGCGAGCGTCGATCCGCGTGGCGGATGACCGGGACGATCAAGCCGCGGTCGGACGCGACGGCGATCCCGATGTGGAAGTTCGCGCGCCGGATGAAGTCCATGTTGTCGTCGTCGACGTGACCGTTGAGCTGCGGGAACTTCTTCAACGACGCGACCACCGCCTTCACGATGAACGGCAGGAACGACAGCTTCTCCTCGTCCGACTTCAGGTTCGCGTTGAAGCGCTTGCGGACAGCGACGAGGTCCGTCGCGTCGCACTCTTCGACGAAAGTGAAGTGCGCCGCCGTGAACGCGGACTGCGCCATCTTGTCCCAGATGCGACGGCGCAGGCCGCGCACCGGGATGCGCTCGTCGCCGCCGGTGGCTTCGGCGGACGGCGCGGAGGGCTGCTGCGCGGGGCGACGCGTCTGCGCGGGGGCCTCGCGAGCGGCCGGGGCTTCGGCCGCGGCAGGTGCCTCGTTGGCGGCGCCGCGCACGTCGTCGGAAGTGACGCGACCGGCGGGGCCGGTGCCCTGCACGGATCCGAGATCGACGCCGAGCTCACGCGCGAGTCGACGCGTCGCCGGCGCGGCCAACACCTTGCCGCCGTGATCGGCGGGCGCCTTCGGAGCCTCGGCCTGGGCGGGCGCCTCCTTCTTCGGAGCCTCCTTCTTCGGAGCCTCCGCCTTCGGTTCCGCGGGCGCCTCCTTCGGGGCCTCCTTCTTCGGCGCCTCTTCCTTCGCCTCCGCCTCGGCCGGCGCGCTCCCGCCGCCGCCTTCGTCGATCACGACGATGACCGAGTGGACCTCGACGATGTCGCCCTCGCTGCCGCGCGTCTCCTTGACGACGCCCTGTTTGGGGGACGGGATGACGACGGTCGCTTTGTCCGTCATCACCTCCACCATGGGCTGGTCGACCTCGATGCGATCGCCCGGCTTCACCAGCCATTTGACGATCTCGCCCTCGACGACGCCCTCTCCGATGTCCGGCAGCTTGAACTCGAATGCCATGTTCGCGCGGGACGTTAGGGGCCCCTTGGTCGGCGGTCAACGCTCCCGAACACCCCGAACGCACGTCGAGGAAACCGCGGTCGCGGGTGCGAGAAAAACTGGACTCGTCGGGGTATCAGCGCGATGGTCGGCGCTTTCCGAGAGCGCGCCATGTCGATTCAATCCTCCATCGAAACCAGCAGCCAGCTCCCCCACCCCTTCGCGGTCTACGACCCCGAAGAGGAGACGGTGGTCCCGCCCCTCGCGCTCGGGTACTCGAACCCGCCCGCAGGCAGTGACGAGGTCCTCGGTCACGCCAGCTTCTTCGACGTGTCGGCGCGCCCGCTCCCGGCCCCGCCCCTCGCTTCGGAGCTCCCGGTCGGCCCCGTCCCGGACGACGCCGACCTCCTCGAGGCTGCGGTCGGACAGCACCGCCGCCAAGTCGCCATGACCGCCCTCGCCGTCAGCGGCCTCGCGCTCGGCATCTGCGCCGCCCTCCTGGTCTGATTCGAGCCGCGCACCGCGAGAATTCGCGGGGAAGCATGCGATCGATCGCCCTGATGCGTTCGAGATCGTTCGTTTTTCGCAACCTCCATCCCACAGAGGCCGATAAGGTCGGGTGGAGTCCCACTTGTGAGTACCGTCATCCCGGTCGAGTCCTTCCCGCGTGTGGTGCGGAGCGAGTTGATGGA
This sequence comes from bacterium, assembly GCA_030426505.1. GTDB lineage: Bacteria > Myxococcota > Kuafuiibacteriia > Kuafuiibacteriales > Kuafuiibacteriaceae > JAUHYN01. Next base: position 1,913 of record JAUHYN010001038.1, read on the forward strand.
GCTCGACTGTGCCTCGGGCACGCCCGATGGCGTGCTCACGCGGGCCGAGCTCGAGCGGCACATCGACCGCCTCCACGACAAGTACGACCGCCTCACCTCGCGCGGCGAGGTCTCGCCGACCCTCTCCATCGACATCCGCGACTGCGAGCGGATCCTCGAGGACATGATCGCCCAGGGCGCGGAGGGTGTGGACTACCTCCCGCAGGCCATCCGCGACGCCGACCTCCCCGCGAACCTCAAGCTGCGCGCGGTCGAGGTCCTCGCCATCGACGGCAAGGGCACGACGGACACCATCACCCGGACCCTCCTCTCGAAAGCCAAGCGACGCCTCACCGGGAGCGGCCGTACCATCGGCACCCTCCGCGGGCAGGCCGACGGGCTCAAAGAGATCGACCTGCTGAGCAAGGCGCTCGGCCTCAACTGATCCCCCGGCTCCTCCGCTCCGTCGATCGACCGAGTCGATCCGACGCACCGCTTCGCGCGACGAACCGATAACCGCGATGGGCCGAAGTGCCCGGTGCGTCATGGCGTCCAACGTCGAGCTCATTCGAATGCTGCAGAAGGCGGAGGCCGAGCGCATGGCTGCGCTCCTCGCCGCCTGGAACCAGCAGATCGAAGCGGCCGCAGAGGCCGCCGCGGAGCGCAAACACGCCGTCGCGCTCGCCGATGCGACGCGCCGCGAAGAGGTCGCCGCCGAGGATCGGCGTCGCCTCGCCGCGCAGATGGCGGCCGACGCCATCGAGGCCGGCCACGCGAATCAGCGCCTCTACAACCAGATGCAGCAGGCCCTCGCGGGCTACGACGTCAGCGTCTCGATCCCCAACGGGGTCGCGGTCGCGTCGGCGGCGATCCACGCCGTGAACGACGCCGAGCTGATGACGATGTTCGAGACGCTGCACGACGCCGACAACCAGCACGTCCGCGACGCGCAGCACTCCGCCGCGTGGGCGATGAAGCACGGCTTCATCCCGCACCCGAGCGACCTCGCGACGATCGCGCGCCCGTTCGAAGCGGACGGCGCGTGGGCCGACAAGTTCTCGACGCTCGGGAAGCAGCTCGACGGCCTCGTCGCGCCGCCCCAGGCGCACGCGCGGATCAAGGCCGACATCGGCGGTGCGCGGCTCGACGTCGTGAAGTCGACCGTCGATGCGCTCGCGCAGTACTCGCCGGGGCGCGCGATCACGCTGGTGCGCGCGCCGCAGGATCTCGCGAAGCTGGGACCGGCGCCGACGACGAACCCGGCCGCGAAGCAGGCGCCCGTTCCCGGAACGGATCGCCGCGACCTCGGGCGGGTGCTCGATCGCGTCTTCCGCTGAGCCCCCTCGAGCTCGCAGTTCGCGCTTCGGCGCGGCGGAACCGCACGGGCAATCTGGCTGCGAGCTGAAGGCTGTTCGCTGCGAACTCGTTGCGCTACATCCGCATCAACGCGGCGCCCCAGTGCAGGCCGGAGCCGAGCGCGAGGAAGCACACGAGCTGGCCTTCCTTCAGGCGCCCGTCGGCGACGAGCTCGTCGACCAGGATCGGGATCGTCGCGCCGGACGTGTT
>JAUHYN010001039.1 GCA_030426505.1 bacterium
GCGAGTTCTTGTTCGGGTAGACGATGCGGACGTCCGCGAAGCGGTACCCCTTCTCGTTGAGGATCGCGACGACGTCGTGCGCCTGACGCTCGGTGTAAGAGTCCTTGCGGTACTCCTGGTACATCAGCACGCGTCGCTCGCGCAGGAGGTACACGGCCTCCTCGCCCTCGTACTTCGACGCATCGGGCGCCTTCACGAACTGGGGCTCCTGCCACTGCCAGCCCAGCGACGCGGCACAGGACATCGTCGCGCCACTCAACGCGACCAGCACGAGATTCGAGATTTGCATGGCACCCCTCACTTCAACCGCACCACGACCGGACGCGAGCGCGCCGCGGTAATCGCGTCGAAGAACGCGTCCAACTCACCGTAGCGCTCGGCCTCGAAGACGCGCTCGTCGAGACGGTAGTCACTCGTGGCGATCAGCGTGTCGCCCTCGTGGCGCCAGGACTGCGAGTAGCGCCCGAACGGCGACTCCACGGTCTCGGGCTCCGGGAGCGTACTCACCGTCCACCCCTTCGGGATGACGATCTTCACCTCGGTGTCGCGGCGCTCTCTCTTGTCGAAGACGACCGGCCCCACGCGCTCGGAAGAGGTGAGTTGTCGCCCCGGGGTGTAGAGGAGCTCCGCGAGCGAGATGAGTCGAGCGTCGGCGACGTCGCGGCCGACTTCGTCGAGCTCCACTTCGCCGGTGGCGTTGACGATGAGGCGGCCGTCGCGCGCGCCCTCGTCGAACTTCGCGTTCTCGACGTGGCCGCTCCGCAGCCAGGCCCAGCCCTTCACGGCGTCCTTGCTGTCCTCCTCGGAGGTCACGATGAGGTTTCGGCGGAGACTCGCGGCGAAGGCGCCCGTCGTCTCGAGGGTCACCTGCCCCTTCGCGGCGCCGTCCTCGGAGGCGGTCAGAGTCAGACGGAGCTTCTTCTCGTTGTCGTCGGCGGACGACGCCGGGCTCGGGTACAACTCACCGCCCGTCGCCTTGACCAACAGTAGCTCAGCTTCCTGATCGCTGACCGGCAACTCACCGAACGGGACGGTGCGGGTGGTGGGATCCGCGATGAGGAGCTCGTCGCCGAGCTCGATCGCGAGAATGGCGTGATTCGACTGACCGAGGCCGGGGATCATGTATTTACGAGGCGTCCCACCGTGCGCGTAGAGCGAAGCGAGGTGACTCTCGATTCCGTCGACCGCGAGCATCGTCTTGAGGAGGGTCGCCTTGTCCTTGCAGTCGCCGTGGCGGGTCTTGAACGTCTCGGCGGCGGGGTACGGGCGCCAACCGCCCATGCCGACCTCGACCGCGACGTAGCGGACGTTCTCCTGGACCCACTCGTAGAGCATCTTCGCGCGGACGCGCGGGTCCTTCGGAGCGCTCGCGAGGATCTCTTTCACCTGTGCGCGGATCTCGGGGGTGGGTTCGGCGGTTCCGGACTGGAGCTCGTGGAGGAACTTCCCGAACGACTCGATCGAGTCGAAGTTCGACTTCTCGGCGCCGCCGTCGTCGACCCACCGATCGATACGCACGGAGACGACCGGTTCGCGATCCCACACGCCCGGCGCGTACTCTTCGGGCTTGGTCCGAGCGATGTCCTCCTGCTCCCAGATCAACCATCGCCCGTCGCCGGTCACCTCCTCACGGGGCGGCTGCTCGATCGGCGCCCACGCGCGACTCGCGCGGTGCCCGAGCTTCCATCCGGCGGGCTCGAATACTCGGAACGACGCGCGGCGCACCGGGTAGCGACTCCCGAACACGAACCGCGACGTGAAGTACGAGGGGTTCAGCGAGCGCCGCACCGCGACCGTCTCCACGACGGTCCCGATCGGCACCGCGGGCACATCGAGGACGACCACGCGGAGGTCGTCGTAGAGCCCGTTGTGGATCGCCGGGTAGTCGCGCATGTCTTCGAGTGTGTAGTCCTTGGGTTCGCCTTCGGGCGGCGTGATGCGGACGTCGACGGACATGAGCTTCGAGAACGTCGCGCTGTAGGAGGTCCCGAAGTCACCCAGGTTCTGGCCGTCTTCGGTGAGGACGACCATGCGCTTTCGATCGGTCTGGGTCGCGACGGGTGTTTCGCCGTCGAGCGCGAACTCGATGACTTCCTCGTCGAGGAGGACGACCGCGTCGATGTCCGGGTGGTCGTCGGGTCTGGGGAGGGTGGATCGATCGAGCGCTTCGAAGGGCGCCGTGCGGCATTGGGCGAGGAGGATCAGCGCGAGGACAGCCAGAGATCTTCGGGGCACGAATACCTTGATAGTCACCCTGGGCCCGAAGGCAAGGGCGAGCCCGGCGCCCTTGGCCTCACACGAAGCCGTTCGCGACCATCGACTCCGCCGTCGCGGCCACGGCTTCGCGTGAATCGCGATATTCGATTCCGAGTGACCTCGTCGCGAACGAGCCATCCACGGTGCGCGCGCGGTCGAGGTTGTCCTTCAGGAACGGGAGACCGATGCGCGGATCGACGAGCCCTACGAGATACATCAACGGGTTCGGCATCCGATATTTCGGCGCCTTGCACTTCGGAAAACGCTCGCGGAGCACCGCCGCGAAGTCGATGAGCCAGAGGATCGAGTTCGAGAGGATCGTCCTCGGCGCCGGCGAATCGGACTCCAGCAGGAGCGCGTGCGCGAGCGCGACGTCGCGGACGTCGACGATCGAGAACGACAGCGCCGGCGCGAGTGGGAACTTACCGGTGTAGAGGTCCTGCACGATCGTGGGGCTCGAGCGCAGGTGGATCGGCGCGTAGACCGGGCCGAGGACGAACGCGGGATTCACTGCCGCCAACGAGAACCGCTGGCCCTCCGGCAGGGCGTCGCACATCCGCCGCGCCTCCTTCTCCGCGAGGGTCTTCGAGAGCGAGTACGGGTCGGTGTGGACGGTCGCGGTGTGGCACCAATCGTCTTCGGTGTGGCGGTACGCGTCGTCGTGGGACATGTCGACGATCGCCGCGATGGAGGAGGTCTGCACCACGCGCTCCACGTTCTCGGCGCGGATCACGCTGTCGATGACGTTGCGCGTGCCCTCCAGCGCGACGTCGACGATCTCGCGCTGCGCGTCCTTCGACGCGAACTTCACCACGGACGCCGCGTGGACGACCGCGTCGCAGCCCTTCATCGCGAGGTCGAAGCTCTGCGGCGTCATCAGGTCCGCGGCGAACAGCTCGATGTCGCCGACCTTCGCGAGGTGACCGTTCTTCTCCTGATCCTTCGGGTCCCGAACCGTGCCGCGCACCGTGTGTCCGCGCTCCAGCAGCTCGCGCGCCACGTGCGTCCCGATGTACCCACCGACGCCCGTCACCAATACCTTCATCCGAGAGTCACTCTTCCTCGGCGTCCTCCGCCGCCCAGATGTAGGCGGCCGCGCCGGTGTTCTTCTTGTACGAGATCTCGTCGCCGAACAACGTGCGTACGTACAGCACACCGTCGCTGACGCCGTTCGCGTCGGCGTCGTCGAGCACGATGAT
>JAUHYN010001040.1 GCA_030426505.1 bacterium
TGCTGACACCGCCTACGGGTCGTCCGACAACCTAGTCTGGCTGGCACTCAAGCGCAAAATACTGCCTTTCATCCCTGTCTTTGACCACTCAAAGCGAACGGATGGAACCCGGTTGCGCACACCGGGCACATCCGGTCTGGCATTCCGATAACATCCGGTCAGTGATTCCGGTTTGATCCGGCCACGGATTCCGGGGCATCCGGTCACCCCGGACCCGGGCTTCTGCGCGTGCGACTTCACGTACGACTGCGACCCGGACCAGATCAACGGCGGCGACTGCCAGTGCGACGTGGAGTGCATCTGCGCCTGCGATCAGACGTTCGCCTGCGACCCGAACTGCGGAAACTGCGACCCCGAGTGCGACGGTGGCCTCGACTGTGCCTGCACGTCGGTACAGACCGGCGGCGCGGCCGGGGGCTCGCTCGCCCTGATCGGCCTGCTCGCCGGACTGGTCGCGCTCCGTCGGCGCCGGACGTAGCCCAGGACTCGCCCAGAATGGCCATTTCGGACGTCGGGTTACGTGACCTGGCCCGCGATCGGGGCTAGATTCGAGACTGTGTCCTCGCCGGCGGAGATACCGCACGCAGACGAGGCGCTGAAGGCTCTCGTCGTCCGATTCAAGGAGGCGCCGGGCTCGTCTGCGTGTACGGAGCTGGCCTCTGCGCTTCTCGCGCGGGGGCACGCGTCCGAGGCGCTCCGCGTGGCGGAGCACGGACTCCAACTCGTCCCCGATCAGGTCGATGGCCGCGTGGAGCGGGCCGCCGCGCTGCTCGCGCTCGGGCGCCCGCGCGTCGCGTACGTCGAGCTGCGGCGCGCGTTGGCGATCGATCCGACCCACCGGCGCGGGATGCGCCTGCTCGGCAAGACCTACCGCGACGCGGGCGCCCCCGGGCGCGCCGCGGCGCTCCTCGCGAAGCGCTCGATGGATCCGGACTACGAGGCGCCGCCGCCTCCGAAGCCGGCGAAGAAGAAGGCCGAGTGGCGGCAGCGCCCCGCGATCGACGCGGACACCACGGCGCCCCTGCCTTCGAACGCCGGCGCGATCCCGGAGCTCTTCAGCGCGCTGACCAAGGACCTCGGGCTCGGCGCCGCGGTGCCCGAGACGACGGCGCCTCGCCGCGTCGAGGTCACGCAGATCATCCGCCGCAAGGGGTTGATGCGACCGCCGCGCTCGGCGAGCGAGCTCGCGGAGATCGACGGCCCGATCGTCGACACGACGCAGCCCGGGCACATCCTCGAGTCGGACCTCGACGAGCTCGCGCAGGAGGTCACCACGCGCGAGCCCGCGCCGCTGTTCTCCGCGGCGAGCAGCGCGGGCCTCAACGCGTTCGCGCTCGACGACGAGCCGCTGTTCCAAGAAGACATGCCGTTCGCGGTGCGCCCGGTGGACGCTTCGACGGACATCGAGCCGGTGTTCGACGACGACCCGGTCGACGCACCGACGGACCAGGTCCACCTCCCGCTCGGCGACAAGGCGGAGACGAAGCCCGGCGATACGTTGGTCGATCACCTCGAAGAGGGCACCGACGCCGTCGAGTCGCTCGCGCCCGCGCCGACTTCGCCGCTGGTCCCGGAGGGCGAACCGAACGTCCGTCGGTTCGTCGCCGGCAAGGAGAAGTCGCGCTCCGCGGACGACGCACGCGCGACGGGCGACGCGCCGCGCTTCGACGGGAGCGTCCCGGTCGTCGAGAAGAGTCGCGCGCACCTGCAGCAGCGCCTCGAGATCGTCGAACCGAAGGTGAAGAGCACACACGTCGTCATCGCGGTGGTGTGCGCGATCGCGATGCTGGTCTACTTCGTCGGCCTCGGCGTCTACCTCGAGGACGGCATCCGCCCCTGGTTCGACGGCGGCGCAGCCAAGGGACGCACCGAGGCCCCCGCCGCGGTTGACGAAGCACCGGCGCACAGCGCACGCGCCGAGCCCTGAAGGCCCGTGGGAATCATCGTTCAGAAGTACGGCGGCAGTAGCGTCGCCACGACGGACAAGATCCGAGCCGTCGCGGAGCACGTCCTCGAGACGAAGCGCGCCGGGCACGAGGTCGTGGTCGTCGTGTCCGCGATGGGCGACGCGACGGACGAGCTCCTCGCGAAGGCGCACGAAGTCGCGCGCTCGCCGGATCGCCGCGAGCTCGACATGCTCCTCTCCGTCGGCGAGCGCATCTCGATGGCGCTCCTCGCGATGGCCATCCGCGAGCGCGGCGCCGAGGCCGTCTCGCTCACCGGGAGTCAGTCGGGGATCATCACCACCGCGAGCCACACCAACGCGCGCATCATGGAGGTGCGGCCGTTCCGTGTGCAGGACGAGCTCGAAGCCGGGCGCGTGGTGATCGTCGCGGGCTACCAGGGTGTCAGCTACAAGCGCGACATCACCACGCTCGGGCGCGGCGGATCGGACACGACGGCGGTCGCGCTCGCGGCGGCCCTCGAGGCGGAGGCGTGCGAGATCTACTCGGACGTGGACGGCGTCTTCACGGCGGACCCGCGCGTCGTCGCCGACGCGACGAACCTCCCCGAGCTCGGCTACGCGGAGATGCAGGAGCTCGCGGAGTCGGGCGCGAAGGTGCTCTGCGCGCAGGCGGTCGAGTTCGCGAAGCAGAAGAACATCGCGATCTACGCGAAGAAGACCGGCGCGCGGACGCCCGGGACGGTCGTGCGCACGAACGCGCCGGCGGCGCCGAGCGGTGTCCGCGGTGTCGCGCACGAGGTGAAGGTCGCATCGATCGCGACGGACACGACTCCGGAGCGCGTCGACGCGTTCCTCCGGGCGGTCCACACCGCGGGCGTGCAACTGAAGCAGCAGACCCTCTCCGTGAGGGGCGCGGCGGCGGCGTTCGCGGCGGTGGTGTCGATGGACGAATACGGCCCGGTCGTGGAGGCGCTCGTCGCCGAACACTTCGGCCCCGACGCGCTGCGCACCGACCTCGGGGCGGTCTCGCTGGTCGGCGAGGGCATCACGCGCACGCAAGACGTCCTGCTCGGGGCGCTCGACGTCTTGGCGCACCTGAACGCTCAGGTCGTAGGAATGTCGACATCGTCGTTCCGGCTGACGTTCCTCGTCCCGTCGAGCGCGGTCCCCGACGCGGTGCGAGCGCTCCACGCCGCGATGGCGCTCGAGGGCCGCCCCGAGGCCGTGATCGCCTGAACCCGCCGCTGGACACACGCCGCAAAAGGGGCGATGGAGGGGGTCGTTTTTCGGCTTCCAGGAGGTAGCCCCCGCAGTGCTCTCGCTCGCTCGACGTCCCGGCCAGAAGATCCGCATCGGCGAAGACATCATCCTCGTGGTGCGCGAGATCCGGGGCCGTCAGGTCAAGCTCGGCATCGAGGCGCCCTCCCACGTCCGCGTGCTCCGCGAGGAGATCTACGAAGAGATGTGCGCGGCGAACCAGGAAGCCGCGGCGGGCGGTGACATCTCGGCGGCGCTCGCGAGTCTCCCGCGCCGCGACAAGGCCGACGG
>JAUHYN010000029.1 GCA_030426505.1 bacterium
CGGTGACGCCGGCCGACTCGACCGTGGCCGGTTCTTGCATCACGGCGGACGCGACCGCGATCGTCGCCACGAACGCGACGACGCCGACCGCGGCGAACAGCTTCACGTTCGTCCGCTTCTTCGCGACCGTGGGCGGGCGCGGCGTCATCACCACGGGCCGCGGCGCGCGGTCCGCGTCGAGCGGCGCGGGGGCGCCCGGCATCGTGAGCACGCTCGGCTCCGGGGGTTCGACCTCCACGGGCGGGAACGTCCGCTGCCGCACGGTCATCGTGGGTTCGATCGGGGGTTCGTCGTCGCTCGGCGGGGCGGGCGCGGGGCGCAGCCGCTCGCTCGCGACGCGCACGGTCGCCAGCATCTCGAGCGTCTTCTGTTCTTCGTCCGGGAGGATCTGACGGACGAAGTCGCCGATGCCGTCCGCCGATGCGTCGCGGAACAAGCCGAGGCCCTCGCGGATCTCGGCGGCGAACTCCGCGGCCGAACTCGGGCGCGCGTCGCGATCCTTCGCGAGCGCGCGCTCGATCGTCGCGACGAGGTCGACCGGGAGGTCGGGGCGGATCTTGCCGAGCGGCGGCGGCGAATCGGTGACCACGCTCCGGAGGGTCTCGAGGACCCCGCCGGGCTCGATCACCTTGCGCCCCGCGAGCGACTCGAAGAGGACGCAGGCGGCCGAGTAGACGTCGCTGCGCCGGTCCACCTGTTCGCCGCGCACCTGCTCGGGCGACATGTACTCCAGCGAACCGACCGCGGTCCCCGGCGCGGTGCGGAAGTCATCGACCGACGCGCGCGCCACGCCGAACTCCGACAGCTTCACGTCGCCGGCGAACGACAACGACACCGCCACTGGCGTGATGTCGCGGTGGACGATTCCGAGCGGCCGCCCGTGCTCGTCGGTCACCTCGTGCGCGAAGTGCAGGGCGTCGAGGACCCGCTGAGCGATCGGCGAGAACACTTGAATCGGTAGCGCGTGCCCGCCGTGTTTCAGGCGCTCGATCAGCCGCTCGAGCGTCACGCCGAGGACCAGCTCGCTCGCGATGCAGAACGTGTTGTCGATGATGCGCGCGTCCATCACGCGCGCGATCCGCGGGTGCCTGAGGTACTGCGCGATCTTTGCCTCGCGCCGAAAGCGCGCGGCCGCGGTCTCGTTGCTCTCGAGCTGACGGAGGAGGCGTCGCAAGACGCAGATCTCGACCGCGTCGTCGCGGCGCGCGATGTACGCCTGCGTCATCCCGCGCGGCGGGAGCGCCAGGAAGAGCGAGTAGTTCCCGAGGCGCTGGACCTTGCCGGTCTCGCCCTCGAACACCGCCGCCGGCGTGGGCTCGACGACCTCGACCATCGGGGGCGACGGCGTCGTCACCATCATCTCGTCGGTCTCGTCGAACGACGACGCGTCCGGGACCGGGGACGTCGCTTCCGGCGGCGGCGGGATCTCCAGCCGCATCTTGTGGAGCACTTCCTCCAGCGCTTCGAGTGAGGGGCGCTTCGCGGGATCCGCGTCGAGGCCGCGGCGGAGGAAGTCGAGGACGTAGCCGCGACCTGGGACGTCGGGATCCAGCTCGATGTCGGGGACCTGGCCGATCATCTTGAGCTTGAGCGCTTGGCGCCCGCTCCCGTTGAACGCGCGCTCCCCGGTGAGCATCTCGAACCACAGCTCGGCGAGGCCGTAGACGTCGGTGGCGGCCGAGACCTTGTCGCCGGAGATCTGTTCGGGCGCCATGTACGCGGGCGTCCCGAGGATCGTACCGGGGCCGGTCATCGACGCGTCGCCCGCGCTGTCGAACATCTTCGCGATCCCGAAGTCGAGGATCTTCACGCTCGGGACGACGGCGAGCGGGGACTCCAGGTCGCCGACGATCACGACGTTCGACGGCTTGATGTCGCGGTGGATGACGCCGCGCGAATGCACCTTCCCGAGCGCGCTGACGAGCTGGTGCATGATGTTGAGGGTCTGGACCGGAGTGACCGCGCGCTCCGCGAGGACGTCGGCGAGCGTTGGCCCCTCGAGCAACTCCATCACGCACGCGACGCGGCGCGGCGACTTCTGCTGAACGAAGTCGAAGATGTCGACGATGTTGGGGTGGCGGACGTCGTTCACCACGCGCGCTTCGCGCAGGAAGCGCTCGACGTACTCACCGTTCGAAGCGAGCGCGGGCTCCAACACCTTGATCGCGCCGGGGCGGCCCAGCACGTGGTGGCGCCCGAGGTACACCGCCGACATCCCGCCCCGCGCGATCACGCGCTCGAGGACGTAGCCGGCGATGTGCTCGCCGACTTCGGCCGGGAGCTTCTTGTCGGGTGGGCTCATGGGTTCGCGGCCATGGCGCGCCCCCGCGCCGCGACCGTCCGTTGGTGACTCAGGAGCTTCTTGAGGCTGCCGTCGACCTCGTCCTCGGGCGCGACCAGGAGCTGCTCCGCCTTCGTGAACACCTCGGCCGCTTCGTCCTTCTTGTTGGCGGCGAGTGCCTCCACGCCGGGCATGAGCTCGCGTTCGGCGTCGACCGCGATCACCGCGGCTTCGAGCGCCTTCAGCGCGCCCTTCGGATCCGACTCCGCCCACCGCGCGTCCGCGTGGTCCAGCACGGCTTCGACCGCGGCGATGCCGTCCTTGTCGTACGGATCGATCGACAGCAACGTCTGCGTGGCGCGCGCTCCCGCGTCGAGGTTCGACAGGTCCTTCAGCTTCGCCACGTCGGCGAACATGATCGCCACGCGCCGCCCGAACGCCAGCTTCTCGCCGGTCTTCGCCACCGCCGAGTCCCCGGCCTTGCGCGCGCGCGCGTAAGCGGCCTCCGCCGCGGGGTAGTCGCGCTTCGCGAGGAGGCGGTTGCCGTCCTTCGTGGCGGCCTTCACTTCCGCGTTCTCCTCGAACGCGTTCATCGCGTCGAGGAGGCGCGCCGCGCGGTCTTCGTTCCCGTCCTGGGCCTCGCGCTCCGCGGCCTCGAAGATCTCCTTCTTGGTCTGCTCGCCGTCCTCGGACGCGAGCCGCTCGGCGAGCGCCTTCTGCGCGCGCTTGTCGCGCCCGGACACCAACGCGCCGATCAGGCGATTCAACCGCGCGCGCTCCGCGACGGCCACCGCCGTCCGCACGACCTCGTCTTCCGGCGCGGCCTTCGCAGCGGCCTCGAAGGCGACGGCGGCCTGCACCGGATCGTCCTTCGCCAGGCGCGCGTGGCCTCGCTCCAGCTGGGTCTTCGTGGCGCCCGACGGCGATGCCACCACGATCGCGAGCCCGAGCATCCGCGCGGCCGTCTTCGCGTCGCCGGCCTCCGCGCTCGCACGCGCCGCCTCCAGCAGCTCCGCCAGCGCCGCGAGCGGCTCGGGGCGATCGGGCTCCTCGCGCCGCATCGCCGCGAGCGACTCGGCCATCGCCGCGTCGAGCTGCGCGACGTCGACCCGCCCCGACTCGAACGACGCGAGCAACCGCGCCTTCGCGACTTGCTGACCCAACATCGCGATCGGGTGCGTGGGCGCGATCTGTCGCGCGCGGCGGAACGCGGACTCGGCGCCCGCATGCTCGTGCTTCGCGAGCTTCGACAGCCCTTCGAGGATCCGCGGATCCGCGCGGCGGTTCTTCGGCATCAACCGCGCCGCGTACCCGAGGACGGTCGCGAGCGCCTCATCCTCGGCGTCATCCGCCATCGCGGCGGCGCGCGCGAGGAGCGCCTGCGCCCCCTCCGCCGCGAACGCGTTGTCCGGCTCCAGCCCGAGCGACGCCTCCAGGGTCTCGACCGCCTTCGCCGGATCCCCGCGGCCCTTCACCAGGGCGTCCTTCGCGCGCCGCTCGGCGACCGCGCGCCGCATCCCGGCGATCTTCTTTCCGCGCTCCGCGAGCTTCGACCCCGGCGCGGTCGCGAGCGCTTCGTCGAACGCGCGCTCCGCGACGAGGTACTCCTCCTCGGCGAGGTGTTCGATGCCGCGTTGACAGTCGCGACGCAGCGCTTCGGGCGCGTGGCTCGTTTCGAGGGCGTCGGCGAGGGCGGCGGCGGCGCGTTCGTCGCGGCCGGCGTTCGCGTGGCGCTCGGCTTCGTCGAGCTGCGCCATGAACGCGTCGACCTCGATCGCGCGCTCGAGGGTCGCGATCTCGGGGACCTCCGTCGCGAACGGCATCAGCGACTTCAGGATCACGATCGCGCGCTGTGGAGACTTGTGCGCGACGCGGCGCGCGCGCTCCACCAGGCGACGCGAGGTCGCGACCGCGTACGCGCGCGTCGGCGAGAGGAGCGGATCCTCCGCGGAGAGTCCGCTGGTCCGGACGGCCTCGTAGCCCTTCGTGGGCTCACCGCGCGTGATGAGATCGACGCCCGCGCGGATGTCGCGGCGGAACGGGCCCGCGCTCACGCTCACCTCGACCGCAGTCCTCAGGCTCCGCAGCGCGCGCCGCACATCGCCGGCCTTCGAAGCGGCTTCGCTCTGCGCGATCAACTCTTCGAGCTTGCTCGTGCGGCGCTCCGCCTCCGTCTGCTCCTCGGTCGCGCGCTGGCGCGCGATCTGTTGGCCGACGCGCGCGACCTTCGCCGTGGGCGCCGCGGTACGCATCGTGTCGAAGCGCGACGCCGCCTGCTTCATGTCGCCCGCGGTGAACGCGGCGAGGGCAGCGTCCAGCTCTTCGCGCGCGGTCGGGGTCAGGTCGGTGAGCCGCGCGGCCTGTCGGACGAGCTCCGCCCAGCCCGCGTCGTCCTGGCGCTCCGCTTCCTGCGCGGCGCGCGCGAGGAGTGTGTCACGGCCCGCGTTGACGTTCCGGTCGTCCGGGGCCGTCTTCGCGATGGATTCCAGCAGGGTGAGCGCGGTGTCGTCCTCGCGCCCGCGCGCGAGCGACTTCACCGCCGCGGCGGCCGCGACGTCGCGCCGGTGCGTCGCGATCTTCCGCCCCCACGTCGCGAGCCGCGAACCTGGTGCGACGCGGAGCGCCTGTTCGAATCCGGCGTCTGCGGCGAGGTAGTCGCCCTCCTCGAGCTTCTTGCACGCCTCCTCGATCGGCTGCGCCAACGCGCGCGGCGCCTCGCTCATCTGGAGCGCGCCGATCAGGGTGTCGGCCGCGGTCGCGTCGTCGCCGCGGCGCGCCGCGGCGTACGCGGCCTCCAGCGTGCCGGTGAACGCGTCGACCTTCAGCGAGCGCGAGAGCTGGTGAATCTCCGGGAACGTATCCGCGTACTCCTCGAGTCCGGCGACCAGCGCGAGCGCCTTCGCGGGGTTCCTCAGCGCGATGTCCTGCGCGCGCTTCACCGCGCGCGCGACCCCGAAGTGCGCGACCTTCTCGAGCGCGGCCTGGATCGGATCGTCCGCGGACATCGAGACCTTCTCCAGGCGGTCGAGCCCGGCCGCGACGCGATCCGAAGTCAGCTCGGTGGCCGCGGTCTTCACGGTCTCCTTGTCCTCGTCGGAGAGCTTCGCGACGTCGATCGCGCGGTGCAGCGCGCGGCGCGCGCTCGACATGCGCCCGCGCTCCGCCTGCTCGATCGCCTTCTTCGTCTCCGCCGCGATCAGCGCCTTCTCGACGTCCGCGATCTGCGCCGCTACGGTGTCCGGCGCGCCCGGCATCTTCTCCACCTGCCGGTAGACCACGAGCGCCTTCGCGTGCCGTCCGCGCTGGCTCAGGCCGTACGCGCGATCGAGCTTCTTCACGATCGGCGCCGCCTTCCGCTGCGCTTCGGTGCGCTTGCGCGCGAGCGCGGGCGAGGGCGCGTAGGCGTGCGCGCGGTCGTAGAAGTCGTACGCGGCGAAGGGATCCTCCTTCGCCATCGCGGCGTCGCCGAGCTTCTCTTGGCGCTTGGAGCGCGCGCGCTTGGCGAGCGCGACGTCGACCGCGGCTTCGTCGGCGTCCAACGCCTGGTCGAGCGCCGCGACCGCGCCCTCCGGGTCGTTCGCCTCGAGCTTGGCCTCGACGGCCTCGAGCCGATCCGCGACCGCGCGGGTCCGCGCGCTCGCGAGCGACCGGGTGACGATCGGATCCTCGGGGTGGCGTTCGGCTACCGCGCGCACACCCGCGAACCAGGCGTAGGGAGCGGGGTCCTTCGCCTTCAACGCGGAGAGGTCGCGCCGCACGGCGTAGGTGCCGACGTCGGGGGCGACCTCCGCGGCGCGGAGCCACCGCGCGGCGGCGAGCGTCCACTCTTCGCGGGACTCGTGGGCCTCGGCCTCCTTCGTCAGCTCGGCGAGGAGCGTGGTGCGGGTCGCGTCGAGGGCGGCGCGGTACTGGGGATCGTTCGGGTCCTCGCGCGCCGCGGTCGCGTAATGATCGAAGGCCTCGTCGAGGCGCCCCGCGGCCTGGGCGGTCCGCCCCGCCGAGAACGCGCGCGCGCCGGCCGACACGCAGCTGCTCAACGCGAGCGCGAGCGCGAACGCGAACGCGATGGGCCGAGTCGTCACCGACCCGGAGCGTACGATCCCGCGCGGATGTGGGTCCAGGCTCAGCGCCACACCGACTCGGACCCCAGTCGGCGCACCTCGACCGCGAGGACCGCCGAGATCGGGAGCGCGAGTCCGAGCGCCGGACCGATCGACTGCAAGACGAGTTGCATCGCGTCGGCCACGGCGAGGCCCGCGACCACGATGAGATGAGACCACACGTACAGTCGCACCGCGCGACCCTGGCGTCGGAATCGGTCGGCCTTCGCCGCTACGAAGAACAGGACGAGGTGCGTCGGAGGGAAGAGCGCGAGGTTCACGTTCCCCTTCACGAAGTCGTACGTCGTGAAGAACCACAGTAGGACGATCGCCACCCCCAGCAGGCCGAAGGCCAGGCCCGCGATCATCGCGCCGAGCCGCGCGCGCCAGTAGGTGAGGGCGGCGAGCGGGATCATGAACAGCAGATAGACCTTCAGCCACGGCCACCCCACGTCCTTCTTGGCGCCGGTCGACTGGTACACGACGACCTTCTCTGCGACGACGGGGACCCCGTCGATCTTCGCTTCGTCGACGGCGGTCGCGAGGACGTGCGGGAGGAACGACGCGTCCCAGCGATCGATCGGGCGGTCGATGACCGAGGTCATGACGATGTCGAGGAACACGTAGAGCACCGTGCTCGGGCGCACCATCGCGAGCGCCCGCTCGCGGTACGTCTGGTCCGGGACCTGACGGACGGTCGCGGAGAGCGCGCCGTCGAACGCCTTGTCGATCTCGTCGGCGACGCGCGTCGAGCAGTTGTCGACGAAGTGGTGGTACCGGTAGCGCTCGCGCTCGCCCTGGATGTACGCCTCGAGGCGATCCGCGAGCGCGCGGCGTGCGGCGGGTGCGATCGCCATACGCCGCCGAACGATCGTCCGGTCCTCGCGTCGGTACGCCTCGAACGAGCGGCGGGAGGGACCGGCTCCGACGAACGCCTCCACCTCTCCGCGCAGCAACCGGAAGAGGAAGTTGCCCGAGAAGTCGACGCTCCCGAAGTTGTATACGAGGTCGGGGCCGGCCGGCTCGATCACCCGGATCGCGGCGTGGCCCCAGAACGAGTACAGCTCCGGTCCGGCCGAGTAGATGATCAGCTCGATCGTCGGCGCGGTGGCGTCCGGGTGAAGCGCGATGACTGGCGCGGCGCGGAGCGGCGGAGGAGGCTGGGGTGCGGTGGCGGCGACCGTCGCGGTGCTGGACGTCGTCGTCGTCGTCGCCGTCTGCGCGAGCAGGAGCGTCAGGGCCGTCAGAAGCTGGCTGCTCATCCCGCGCGAAGAGCTTTACACCGTCCGTTCCCAAAACATAGAGAGCGCACGTGGACGCAGAAGCCCTGAAGGCGTGGTTGGTCACGCGGTTGACCAGCGATCGCGCGCAGGCCGAGTGGGCCGAGCTGCTCGAAGCGGGCTTCGAGGCGCTCCTCGACGCCCCGTTCGACGAGGTCGTGCCCGACGAAGCGGCGCGCCGCGCGGCGCGCGAGCTGGTCTGCAGCGATCGCCTCGCCGATCTCGTGCGGCCCGGCGCGAAGCTGGTGCTGCCGTTGATCCTCGCCTCCGCGCGCGAGGACGACGCCGCGATCGGGCGCTGGGTCCCCAACGACGCGAAGCGAAGGATCGAGGCGCTCGCGGCGCGCCCCGGTTGGATCGCGCCCGAGTGGATCCACGCGCTCTACGAACAGAAGGCGATGGAGGAGCTCGTCGCGGACACGCTGTATCGCTCGCTCCGCGACTTCTCCACGTTGGTCCCGCGCATCGTGCAGTCGGTGATGCCGTCGCCGCTCGGGAAGCTCGCGAAGCTCGGCGGCAAGGCGACCGGGGGCGTGACGGGGCGGGTGCTCGAGGAGGTGGAGCGCCGGCTCGAAGGTGAGATCAAGCGCTTCCTCGAGAAGGGGACGCGGCGAGCGCTCGACGGCGCGGCGCGCTTCACGGTCGAGCACATCGACGATCCCTCCGCCGCGCAGGCGCGCGTCCACCTCGCGCAGCTCGTGATGTCGAAGTCCGGGCAGTTCCACGTCGGGCCGCTCGACGACGAAGCGGTGGAGCAGATCGACGCGATCGCGGAGGCGATCGCTCGGCACGTCGCGGCGTCGGAGGAGACCGCCGCGATTCTGGACGCGACCGCGGATCGGATCGTGGCGCGGTTCGCCGGCCAAACGGTGCGCCAGGCGTTCGAGTCCTGCGGTATCACTCAGCGCCCGCCGTACGAGGCTTGGGCGGCGTCGACCTGGCCCGCGGTGGGTAGGATCGTGTCGGCCCCGGGCATAGACCGCTGGCTCTCGACGTTGTGCGAGGAGTTACTGACCGAGGTTGCCCCCGCCTCCCCGACAAAATGATACGGCCGGAGATCTAGCCCGGCCCGGGAGACGTACTGCCCATGAAGGCTCCTCGATGTATCCGCAACCCATCGTCACCGGCGAGGTGGGGACGACCCTCGCTTTCGGGGTGGCGCCCTCTTCGGGGCGCTGCTACGTTCGCGCCATGACGCGGGCCTCGAACCCACGCGCGGGGACGGACCTCGGTCCGGAAACCGACGACGTCGAGCTCGTGAAGGCCCTCCAAAGGGGCGATCAGGCGGCGTTGGGCGTGCTCTACGACCGCTACTCCGGGCTCCTCCTCGCCCTCGGCACTCGGGTGCTGGGGCAGCAGCGGGAGGCGGAGGACCTCCTGCACGACGTGCTCCTCGAGGCCTGGCGGGCGGCCAAGACCTACGACCGCGGCCGGGGCACGGTCCGGGCCTGGCTCTGCATGCGGATGCGCAGCCGGGCGCTCGACCGCTTGCGATCCGCCGGCCGTTCGCGTGTCGTATTGGACGATCAGGGCGCCTCGATGGACGGCGTGAGCGACGAGGATCCGTCGGTCGCTCCGGACAAGAGGACGGTGCGGGCCGCGCTCGCCGCCCTACCCATGGACCAGAGGACGGTGCTCGAGCTCGGCTACTTCCAGGGGATGACGTCTTCGGAGATCGCGGAGCACGTCGACATCCCGATCGGGACGGTGAAGTCCCGCGTGGCCCGAGGCCTCGCCCAACTCAGATCCGCGCTCTCGGACGGGGAAGGGGGTGCGTCGTGAACGCCCAGGACCTCGTGTTCGAGTACGTACTCGGGGCGCTCTCCGAAGAGGAGACGCAGGCCTTCGAGAAGGAGCTCGAGAAGTCACCCGAGCTGCTCGCCGAAGTGGCGGCCGCGAACGACGCGTTCTCGGCGCTGCCGATGGCGTTGCCCGAGGTGAAGCCGGCGACCGACGTGAAGGCGCGCTTGATGAAGAGCGTGGCCTTTGCCGCGGACGTCGCGCGCTACGCGGACCTCGCGGTGGAGACCGTGCGCAAGCTGTTCGAGAAGATCGACGGCGAGTGGGAGGACGGGCCGTTCCCGGGGATCAAGCTGATCCACTTCGACGGCGGGCCGCAGGCCTGCGCGGCGGACGTCGGCTTCGTGACCCTCCCGGCCGGGCTGGAGTTCCCGACCCACAAGCACCACGGCTTCGAGGTGAACTACATCCTCGAGGGCGGGATGATCGACAGCGACGGCACGCATTACGGGCCGGGCGAGGCGATCGAGAAGACCGAAGCGGACGTTCACTCGTTCAAGATCCCCGATGAGCGCGACACGATCATCTTCATCGGGAACAACGGCTTCGAGATCATCTTCCCCGGCGACGAATAGCCCAGAGCGCGCGCCGCCTCCCCCGGGGGCGGCATCGCGCATTCCCTCGGTGCGACCTATAGTGCGCGCGCCATGAGTCGCGCCAAGAAGGTCCTGCTCGGTCTGGGCGTCGCCGTCGTCCTCGTCGGACTCCTGATCGTCAGCAACAACCTCTGCATCGGGGCCTACCTTCGGTACGGGATGGTCGTCCCGTACTGTCCGAGCGGCGACGTCCTCGGCGGCGTCCGCGTCAACGCGTTCGGCCTCCGCCGCGGCACCGAAGGCACCGTCACCATCGCCGCCCTCGGGCACTACACGACCGGCCCCGCCGACCAGCGGCGCACCGCGCTCCTCCGCCGCGTGAGCGTGCGTCTGGATCTGATGAAGGGCGACGAGGCCACGCCGCTCGAGCCGGTCGAGGGGTGGAAGGACGAGACCACGCAGCGCAGCGGGCGCATCGTCCTCCCGAAGGACCTCCCGGACGGCGACTACAAGCTCCGCGCGACGGTGCAGACCGCGCTCGGCGAACAGCAGCTCTCGGTGCCGCTCGCGGTCTACGCGCCGGCGAAGATCCACGTCATCACCGACCGCCCGCTCTACGAGCCGGGCAACACGATCCACTTCCGTGCGACCGTCCTGCGCGCGCGCGATCTGGCCCCGCTCGACGGTCGACCTGGACGATTCGAGGTCTACGACCCGACGGGCACGTTGGTGCTCGAAGAGGCCGCCGCCGCCGCCGACTTCGGGGTCGCGAGCGGGAGCCTGCCGCTCGACGCCGGGGCGCCGACCGGGGACTGGCGCGTGCGGTGGGCGTCCGGCGCGGCGACCGGTGAGGTATCCGTGCGGGTCGCGCCGTTCGAGTTGCCGCGCTTCTCGATCGAGGCCACGCCGAGCCGGCCGTTCTTCCGACCGAACGACGAGCCGAAGATCCGCGGCGCGGTCCGCTACAGCTCGGGCGCGCCAGTGTCGCGCGCGCGCGTCGACGTGACGTGGCAGACGATCGGCGAGTGGCCGCCGAAGCGTTCGTGGATCGAAGCGCTGCCGAAGTCGGTCGTCGCGGACGAGCACGGTGCGTTCGATCTCGTGGTCCCGAAGGTCCCCGCGCAACTGATGGGGACGCTCACGCTCGCGGCGCGCCTCGCGGCGACCGACGCGTCGGGTGATCGCGTCGAGGGGAGCGCTTCGCTCTTGTTCAGCGAGGACGGCATCGCGGTCGACGCGGTGACCGAGCTCTCCGACGGGATGGTCGGCGGCTTCAACAATCGCGTGTACCTGCGCGCGACGACGCCGGCCGGGACGCCGCTCGCGGGCGTGAAGCTCGCGGTCACGCGCGCGTGGGATCCGACGGACGAGGGCGTCACGGTCGTCGCGGACGAGGACGGCGTGGGGGCGCTGCAGATCGACCCGGGCGCGCCGGTGAACGTCGTGGTGCCGGCGATGCCGGTGCGCCCGCCGCCGCGTCCACCCGCGGTGCGGATCGATTCGATCGACGAGATGATCGACGGCGGGTACGTGCTCGCGGACCAGCGGATCATCGATCGTTGGAAGTCGGGGTTCGATACGTGCGCCTACCTCGTGGACGAGGGCAGCGAGACGTTCCAGCTCGGCGTCGCGGTGAGCCCCGACGGGCGAATCACGGGCGTCACCTCCGACGAAGCGTACGCGGCGGCGTGCCTCGCGGACGTGGTGCGTCGTCAGGGCCTCGCGCGCGGGACCGAGCGGCTCTATCGCCTGACGGTCACGCTGACGGCGGACCTGCCGACGGTGACCGTCTCCACGGAAGGGATGCCCGAGGTGCCCTACGAGGTGAAGCGCGCGTTGCAGCGCGCGTCGCTCTCGGCGCGGCGCTGCCTCGCGCCGGATCTGTCTTCTTCGTTGGGGTGGCCGCGCCTGGTGCGGTGGGCGATCGACTCGAAGGGCGCGCTCGCGCTGCGCTTCGGCGACGACCCGAAGTTCTCGGGGATCGGTCCGGAGCGGGCGCTCGCGTCGTGTGTGGAGTCGCGCATCCTCGCGGCGAAGATCGACACCTTCGCGTCGCGTCGCGAGGAGCTCGCGGCGAAGACGCACTTCGGGTACGCACGCTTGTTCATTCGCCCGCGCGCTTCGCTGGAGGTCTACCAGAGCGGGCCAACGACGTTCCTCGGCTACGAGCTGAAGGTGTCGGCGGTGACGACGGACGGCGAGGCGATCGGCGACACGACGCTGCGGACGCGGCCCGGGACGATCCCGTCGTTCCGCATCCGCGCGACGCCGACGATCGCCAAGCCGGGCGACGCGATCGAGCTCGCGTTCCTGCGCGGGCCCTCGTTCGTCGGTGAGCTCCCCGAGAAGATCTGGTTGCGCAGCGCCGACCACAACCTGGAGGCGAAGGTCGACAAGGAGAAGAAGCGCGCGGCTTTCACGTTGCCGGCGGACGCGGACGGTTGGTTCGAAGCGAGCTGGGGCGGCGGGCGCGCTTTGGTGTACGTGCGGCCCGAGGCGGAGCTCGCGGTGCAGGTCACGCCGGACAAGGCGAAGTACCGGCCGGGCGAGACGGCGACGCTCGCGATCGAGACCACGGCGGGGAAGGTCGGCACGCCGGCGGGCGTGGGGTTGATCGGTGTGGACGAGAGCCTCGGGCAGCTCGTGACGTTGCCGGGGCCGAGTGACATGGCGTCGCTGAGGGACCTGCCGCAGATGAACGGCTCAGCGTTCGGCGCGCTCGACGCGAAGGCGCTGGCGATGGGGCGCATCCGCGGCGCGAACGCGATCGCGGCGACGGTATTGAAGGTGACGAACGTACCGTCGCCGGCCGAGATCGATGCGTACACGAGCGCGAACGGGGAGACGACGTTCGATCCGATCGCGCCGCTCACGGATCACTTCTACGAGATCTTGCTGGAGCTGCACGCGACCGTGCGCAAGTGGGAGGAAGAGGCGCCCGAGGGCGAGAAGATGTCGCCGAAGAAGATGGCGGACATGTTCGCCGCCGCGCGGGACGCCGTGGAGGCGCGCGGGGGCGCGGTCGACGACGCGTACGGGCGGCCGCTGAGGTTGTCGCGGTTGCCGTCGGATCTGTTGGCGCTGACCGAGCCGCACCTCGTGGTGATCGAAGGGACGCGCCTCCCCGAGGACGTGGAGAACTGGGAAGCCTGGGTGAGGAAGGTGAAGCCGTGAAGTCGTCGCATTGGATCGCGCTGTTCGCGCTGGCCGTCGGTTGCGCCAAGGACGAGGCGCCCGCCGCGTTGTTCGAAGCGGAGGCCAAGGAAGACATGGCCATGGACAAGGGCGGGTACGGCGGCGCGGCGCCCGCGGCCCCCGCGGTCCCGGCCGAGGAGTCGAGGGCCGGCGGCGCTGCCCCGAAGCGCCGGATGAAGAAGGCGGAGATCGGCAACATGGCGCTCGAGGGCGCCGGGCGAGGCCTCGCGGACGCCTTGGCGGCGGAGCCCGAGGCGGACGACGAAGCGGGCGGCGAAGAGGCCCCGGCCACGCGCGCGTGGTTCCCGGAGACGTTCCTGTTCGAGCCGCTCGTGAAGACCGACGCGTCGGGCAAGGCGACGTACGACGTGAAGATCCCCGACCGCCTCACCACCTGGCGGGTGCTCGCGCTCGCGCACTCGCGGGAGGGCGCGCAGGCGGGGACGGTGTCCTCGTTCGTGGGGACGCTGCCGGTGTACCTCGACCCGATCGTGCCGAAGTCGCTGCTCGTCTCGGACGTCGTCGAGATCCCGATCCAGGTCGTCAACAACACGGACGCGTCGGTGTCGGGGAAGCTCACCGCGAACGTCGAAGGGGCGGTGTTGATCTCCGCCGCCGGTCAGATCGCCTTGCCGAGCGGAGGTTCGACGGTGCGGTTCCTCTCCGTGCGCGCCGACCGGCCGGGGACTGTGAAGCTGTCCGCGCGCTTCGGGAAGTACGACGCCGTGGAGCGCACGTTCGAGGTGATGCCGCGCGGGCGCCTCGTCGAGTCGGAGCACGGCGGGACGTTGGCGTCGGCGCGCACGATCGGGATCGAAGTCGCCCCCGACGCGGACCCGGACGCCACGCGCGCGCGCCTCATCGTGTACCCGGGCGCGCTCGGGTTGCTCACTTCCGAGGTCTCGGCGTCGCTGTCGCGCGGCGGCCCGGCGGACGACGCGTACACGCTGTTGCTCGCGGGGACGGCCGGTGCGTTGGCCGAGAAGCTCGGCGGTCAAGTGGACGCCGAGCACCTGCGGCGGATGCGCATCGTCGCGACGCAGCGGACGCTCCGCCACACGCGCGCGCCCGACCCGGCGACCGCGGCGCTGTTCGTGGAGGCGGCGCTCGCGCACCCCGATCAGCCGGTGCTGAAGCGGCTCGGCGATCGGCTCGCGACGCAGCTCGCCTCCGCGCAGGCCCCCGACGGGACGTTCGGAGGCGGCACCGGGTGGCGCCTGCAGCGCGTGTTGATCGCGACGGCGGACGGCGTGCGCGCGGTCCGCGCGGCGAGCGGCGACGAGGCCGGCGAGCGCCGCGCGAAGGGCGTGACGGTGCGGGCGAGCGGAGCGTTCGAGCGCCACACGCGCCGCGTGGAGGACGCGTACACGGCGGCGGCGATCGTCGCGAGCGGGGCGGTCGAGGGGACGATTCGAGACGTGTTGAGGAAGCGCGTGATCGACGCGATCGAGCAGCGCGATGACGGCGCGCGATTCCTCCCCGTCCCGAAGGGCGTGGAGCGCGCGGACGGTCGGCGCCCGACGGAGGTGGAGGCGACCGCGTTGGCGGTGCTCGCGCTCGCGGGCGAGCCGAAGGCCGAGGCGCTGCTCCCGGATCTGGGCGCGGCGCTGCTTTCGGCGTACCGCCCGTGGGGCGGCTTCGGCGACGCGGTCACGAACCTCGCGGCGCTCCGCGCGGTGGCGGTGGTGTTCGACGAACCGATCCCGGCGAACGTGAAGATCCGGCTGTCGATCGACAGGACCGAGGTGGTGTCCGGCGCGATCGATCCGAAGCACCGCCACGAGCGCTACGCGCTGTCGGCGCGCGTCGGGGACGCGGTCGGGAAACACGACTGGAAGGTCGAGGCGGACCCGCCGGTCCCGGGCCTCGGCTTCACGCTGACGTTGGAGTCGTACGTGCCGTGGCCGCCGCCGAGCCGGAGGGATCTCGCGCTCGAGATCGACGTCGGCGGGGACGCGCGCGTGGGTTCGAAGGTCCCGATCGCGGTCCGCGTCGGTGCGCCGCCCGGGACGCGGGTGACGGTGAATCATCGGTTGCCGGCGGGGGTGCGCCCGGATCAGGCGTCGCTCGCGGCGCAGCAGGCGAGCGGGGCGCTCGAGCGGTACGTGGTCGACGCGGGCGTGGTGGAGATGACCTTCGCGGTCAAGGCGGGCGATACGCCGATCACGTACGACGTGATCCCTTCGTTCGCCGGGAAGCTGAACGCGCCGGCTTCCAGCGTCGAGCTGATCGGGCGCGCGATCACGATGCACGTCCCGCCCTCGGTGTGGACGGTGGGGCGCTGACCGCGCGCGGGTGAAATCGCCGTTGCCGATCCGCCCCCGAGGATCGACGCTCCCGCCCGCGTGCGACGCCTGCTGTACGTGAATCTCGACTTCCCGCCGATGAGCGGGCCGGGGATTTGGCGAGCCTTCAGCTTCGCCAAGTACCTCCCCGAGAACGGATACGCGCTGACGGTGCTGTGTTCGGATCGATCGCCGTCACGCACGCGCTATGACGACTCGCTCCTCGCGGAACTCCCGCCGTCGACGACGGTGCATCGCATCTCGAGCCAGTTCCAGAAGGACCTCCAGGTCCACACCGACGGCATCGCGAAGTGGCGGCTCCCGGGGCGCATTCGTCGCCGCGCCGAGCGCGCCGGGAAGCTGTTCATCCACCACTGGCCGGACCCGCAGTTCCACTGGGCGATGAAGGTCGCGGCGAAGGGCGCGGCGCTCGCGCGCAGCGGCGCGGTCGACGTGATGTGTACGAGCGGCCCGCCGCACATCGCGCACCTCGCCGGCTTGATGATCCGCACCGCGAAGCGGATCCCGTGGGTGATGGATTACCGTGACCTGTGGTCGGACGACCGCGTGCAGATCAAACAGACGAGCTATCAGCAGGCGTTCTTCGAGCGCGTCGAGGCGCGCGTGGTGAATACCGTGGACGGCATCGTCTGCGTGTCGCCCGGCTACCGCGACCACCTGATGCAGCGCTTCGCGCTCCCGGCCGAGAAATTCACCGTGGTGCGCAACGGGCACGACATCCCGGAGGAGTTACTCGCGGAAGCCGAGGCGCCGCCGAAGAACGAGCGTCTGCACCTGCACTTCAACGGCACGCCGCAGTACACGCACCCGTTCGGGCTGATCGTCGACACGGTCGCGCGCATCGTCGAGTCGCACGGGCGCGACCGCGCGCCGCTCGTCACGTTCACCGGATTCCCGGCGAAGCTCGCGGAGCAGGTCGCCGAGCGCGGGCTCGAGGACCTCGTGCAGAACGTCGGTCACATGTCGCGCGACGACAGCATTCGCTACAGCCTCGGCTGCGATGTCCTCATCGCGATGGTGAACGACGCGAACCCGCTCTACCGCGGCACCATCCCGGGCAAGGCGTACGAGGCGCTCGCGCTCGGGCGTCACCTGTTGGCGATCCTCCCGAAGGATTCGGTGGTCGGGCCGATGATCGAAGAGGCGAAGAACGGGACGCTCGTGGATGTCGGCGATCCGGACGCGACCTACCACGCTGTCGTCCGCATCCTCGAGCGGTTCGAAGCGGGGACGCTCCACGACCAGGACGCCGAGCTCCGTCGGCGCATCGCCGCGAAGTACTCGCGGCGCGCGCAGGCGGCGGAGTTCGCCGAGGTCCTGTCGCGCGTGTGATGGCTCGCCTGCGTCCCAGCCGATCGATCGTCGACAACGCGCGAGGCCGGCTCGGCGCGCGCGTGGACCGCTGGGGCGCGGTCGTG
Organism: bacterium; assembly: GCA_030426505.1. GTDB lineage: Bacteria > Myxococcota > Kuafuiibacteriia > Kuafuiibacteriales > Kuafuiibacteriaceae > JAUHYN01. The sequence continues at coordinate 16,917 of JAUHYN010000029.1, forward strand.
CGGGAGGCGGCGGTCCTGACGCCGGCGCGACTCCGTTCGCAGGCGGAGCTGCTCTCGGGGCGCCGCGCGAAGGACGCGGCCGCGCGGCGGCGCGCGTTCGAGCGGGCGATCGAGCTCGACCCGACGAACGCCCGGGCGTACCGCCTCCTCGGCTACCAGTGCCTCCGCGCGCAGGACTCGGCCGGCGCGCGCGAGGCGTTCGCGCGCGCGCTCGAGATCGATCCGGCCGACGCGAGCGCGCGCTCGGGGCTGGTCCGCGCTTGTCGGCTCGCGGGAGATCACGCCGCGGCGATCGAGGTCGCGGAGGTGGGAGTCCAGGCGACGCGAGGCCTCGCGCAGTACCGGATCCTCGTGGAGCTCGCGCGCGCGCGCGGGCGCGCGGACGTCATCGATGCGCACTGGGACGCGCTGTGGCGCGACCTCGCGGAGGTCGATCGCACGACGCCGGCGTTGGAGTGTCTGCTCGATGCCGCGGTACTCACCGGGCGCACCGAGATCGCGGCGCGCATTGCGGAGCAGCTCCGCCTCGCGGGGGAGTCGTCGGTGCGTGCGTTCGCGATGGAGGTCGCGGGCGCGCACGCGTTCGCGCGTCAGGCGGCGTGGTGGATCGACAACGCGCGCGGTGCGGCGCGTGCGGCGCGGACGCCCGTGAAGCCCGCCGCTCCGTTGGTCGCCGACGCCGAGCCGCGCGCGCCGGATCTCCCGGCGCTGTGCGCGGCGTGGGAGCGGGACTTCGAGGTCGACCGGTGGATCATCGACGGCGTCCACGTGTGGCCGATGATTCGCGCGCGGCTCGGCTTCCTGCGGCTCGCGACGGCGCGGGGGCAGACGGAGGTGCTCCGGCACGTGGCCCCCGACCGGGCCGGGCTCGCGCGCTTCGACAACGGCGCGCGGTGGTGGCGCGCGCTCGAACGACAGTGGCGCGCGCTCGCGCCGTGCGACGTCGTGGTCTCGGGGACGCCGAGCCAACGCATCCTCCTCGACGGGCGCTGGACGGACCGGCTCCTGGATCCCGTGATGGATGCTGCGGAAGCACTCGGGCTCTCGACGGTCCACCTCGAGTACCGCGGTGACGCGCACGACTATCGCGTCGAGACGCCACGCCCGTCGGTGTTGATCCGGCCGGCGATCCAGGGCTTGTTGCGGAGCGCGCCGAACGGGCGGACGTGGCAGTCCCAGCTCGAGGGCTACGACGCGTTGGCGGCGCGCGAGGGCCTCGCGTTCACGGGCAAACACTGGGCGCTCAAGGTCGCGCAGCTCCTGAGGCTCTCCGACTTCTTCACCGATCTCTTCGAACGCCTGAGGCCGCGCTTGGTGGTGGTGGTCTGCTACTTCGAAGCGCTCGGCTGGTCGATGTTGCTCGCCGCGCGCCGGCTCGGGATCCCGACCGTCGATCTGCAGCACGGCGTGACGAGTGGCCACCCGATGTACGCGCGTTGGACGAAGCACCCCGACGGCGGCTACGCGCTGCTGCCCGACGCGTTCTGGGCGTGGACCGCGTCCGACGCCGCGCGCGTCGCCGAGTGGGGCGGGCGCGCCGTGGTCGGCGGTCACCCGTGGATGGCGTACTTCGCGGGGTGCAGCGTCGAGGCGCTCCCCCCGCGCGGTCGGAGGACCGTCCTCGTCTCGCTCAACTGGAGCTCCGGTTTCGACGATCGCATCCGCGCGGCGATCCAGGCTTCG
>JAUHYN010001041.1 GCA_030426505.1 bacterium
CCTCGGTGAGGCTCTCCTCGATGCGGGCCTTCGCCTCCTCGTTGCTCTTCTGGACCCAGAGCCAGCCGCCGCCGACGACGAGGATCCCGAAGATGATCACGATGCTGAAGAATCGCTGCATGGCTGGTCCCCCGTATTACAGTTTGGGCGAGGGGCGCAATCCATAGACTGGGCCCTTCGGTCATCGAACCGACCGCCACAGGGGCTCGAACAGGTCGATCGTCCACCTCGTGAAGACAGTTTCCGCGCGCGACGTCACTTTCGGCTCCTTCGCAACGCGCCAGGCCCGGCACCCCGCGCTCAGGGCCCCCTCCACGTCCACGTCCTCGCGATCCCCGACGTGGACGATCGCGCCGAGCGGCACGTCGAGCGCCTCGGCGACCGCCTCGAACGCCCGCTTGTCCGGCTTGAGGACCCCGATCCGATCCGCCCCGATCTTGGCCGCCCACGGCAGGTGCGACAGGCCCAGGTTCTCGAGCTTTGCGTCCGGTTCGTAGTCCGACAGCACCGCGAGCTTCAGCCCACGCGCGACCGCCGCCTCGAGCGCCCCCGCCACCCCGGGGAACGGCCGCACGCCCTTCGTGAGGGCGTCGGGCATCGCGTCGCGGAGGTGACCGAGCCGCTCCGCGCAGGCGTCGACCGTCATGTCGAACGACGGCGCCACCAGCTCGGCCTCGCGCCGCTCGAGCGCCTCGGGGCTCTCGAAGACGCCCTCGTGGCGGATCTTCTCCCGCGCGGCGACCAGCGCGAGCAACAGCCCGCGCTCCCACCGGAGGCGCCACGCCACGCGGAGCCGGCGCACGCGGTACAGCGTGCCGTCCACGTCGAGCGAGAGGACCTGCGGCGGCGGATTCACGCTTCGGCCTCGTAGCGCGCGACGACGCCGAGCCGCTCCACGAACGCCTCGTCCTTCGCGAGGTGTGGCGGCTTCACGTGGCTGTCCGGCGCGCCGCCTTCTACGCGGCGGCGGCGCTCGCGATCGTACGCGCCGGCCTCCAGCACACGCAGCTCCGGCGCGCCGAGCCGCTGAGAGCTGCGCTTCGCGGCGTACTCCATGTTCACGTCGGCGAGCGCGCGCTCGAACGCGGCGAGGTACGCGCGGGCGCGGTCTTCCTCGATCGGCGCGCGCGGCTCCACCGCGAAGACGTAGTGCGGGGGCTCGGTCAAAGCGCACGCCACGGTGAACCCCGCCGCGGCGACGCCGGACTCGGCCTCCGCGCGCGCGGCGGCGTCGACCACGTGGCGCTCACCGATCTTCTCTCCGGTCACGCTCAGCATGTTGCCGCCCTTGTGGACGAACGCGACCTCGGCGGTGTTCTCGAAGTGACCGACGCACTCGACGACGTCGTTGATGTCGTAGCGATACAGCCCGTGCGAGCCGGTGACGAGGACGCGGTAGCGCTGCCCGACCTCGAGCCCGTCCGCGAGCCTCGGCGCGCCGCCCTCCTCGGGGACGAACTCGAGGAAGTGGCCGAGCACGGAGACCACGCCCCCCTTCGACGCGGGTGACAGCGGGATCGAGAAGCCGCCCTCGGTGGCGAGGAAGCCGTAGTCGAGCGCTTCGCGCCCCGGGTAGTAGCGCTCGAGCTGCGGCGCGTAGAACGGCGCGCTGCCGCCCTTCCAGCAGCACAGCCCGCACAGCTCGGGCCACACGTCGGTCGCGACGACGAAGCCGTGCGCCGCCTTCGACGCCTCGATGCGGCGCGCGGCGTCCGGGCGCTTCCTCAGCGCGGTCTCGAGCGGGCGCTTCAGATCGGCGGGGAGCGCGTCGAGGCCGCGCATCGTCCCGTCGTGCAGATCGCGCGCGAGGGCCTCGGCATCCTCGTCGAGCTTCTTCGCGAAGAGCACGAGGGTCGAAGGGTTGATCGCGGCTGCGAGCGTCACGCGGGACTGCGCCGCGAACCGGAGGATCGCGTAGTACTTGAGATCGAAGTCGTCGATCGCGAACGCGGCGCGCGGTGTGGCGTCGAGCGGGTTGCCCGAGAGCGCCTGCTCGACCGCGCCGGGGCGCGTCGTGAGACCCACCGTCACCGAGCCGAACGGCGTGCCCGCGGGGGTCGTGCCCTCGACGCGCGGCGAGTGCATCGTGAGGATCTTCCCGCGCACGAGCCCCGGGAACGCCTGCACCACTTGGCGCGCCCACACGCGCCGCGGGAGACGGTACTCCGCGACGTACACCGGCGTGACCGGGATGTACTTCGGCGTGCCGGTCGTCCCGCTCGAGCGCCCGAAGAAGAACGGCGCGTCCGGGATGAGGACGCCGGGCTCGCCCGCGACCATGCGCTGCAGGTACGGCTCGAAGTCGTCGTACGTCCGCACCGGGACCGCGCTCTGGAAGTCCTCGACGCTGCGGATCGATCCGAACCCGTGCTCGCGCCCGAACTCGGTGTCCTTCGCGCGATGCACGAGCGCGAGCATCCGCGAGGTCTGCACCGCGCGCGGGTCCTGGGTCGCCTCCACGAAGCGGCGCCACGACCCGGAGAACAACAGGCGCGCCCCCGCACGGATCGCGTCGTCCGGGAGCAGCCCCACGCCCGCGAGCGCGAGTTGGGCGAGCGAGCTCAGAGCTCGACCTCGCGCAGGCGACGCGCCGCGTACGCCGGCGCGACGGGGTTGTACGGGAGGAGCTCGTCGAGCGCGGCGCGCGCGGTGACGATCGGGCGCACGGAGAAGTGCCAGTGGAAGTGCCCGGCGTCCGCGCCCGCGTCGGGCGGCGCGGTGCGGAGCACGTAGCGGTACGCGGGGCCGTCCAGCGCAGCGGCGAGCCGCGACAGCGTGCGCGCGAGGAGGCCGGCGGCGTCTTCGAGGTCGGCGTCGGACGCGGCGAGGTAGCTCGGGTGGTGGCCCTTCGGCGCGATCAGGATCTCGTACGGGTGCGCCGACGCCCACGGGCACAGCGCGACGTGCCGGAGGCTCTCCTCCACCACGCGCGACTTCTCGCCGCGCTCGTACCGCACGACGTCGCACAACACACACGCGCCGGTCTTGCGGTGGTGCCCGAAGAACGCGGTGAGGATCTGGCGCGCCGAGTCCGGGACGAACGGGAGCGCGAACACCTCGGACGTCGCGCCCGAAGTCGTGGCGCCCGCCGCCGCGCCGTGCGCCTTGGTCACGCCGAAGAAGCGCGTGCGATTGTCGTCGGCGAGCTCGAGCATCCGCTCCTTGTAGAGGCGGAGCGTGGCGGCGACCGTCGCGTGGTCGAGCGCTTCGAGCGGCTTGTCGGCGCTCTCGACGATCTGTTCGTGCCGCCCCGCGGAGGACGCCGCGGTGTAGAGGCCGTCGGCGAGGCGCTGCCGATCGACGGGCGCCTTGCGGTCGAGCACGGCGTCCGGGGCGTAGTCGTGGGTGGGTGTATCGCTCGCCGAGACGAGCGGGAGCGCGGCGGCGGACGGCGTCGCTGCGAGGCCCTCGGCGGAGGCGTCCTCGGACGCGACCAGGATCCAGCGG
>JAUHYN010001042.1 GCA_030426505.1 bacterium
CGTGATCTGACCGAAGAACCCGACGCCCGAAATCGACCCGAACATCTGGAAGCGGAAGTCATAGACCGTCGACATCGCCGGACTCGGCGCGGTGATCACGAACGTGAAGTCCTCGGAGTTGCCGTTCGGGATGGGCTGCGACGTCGGCGTGATGGTCTGAGTACCCCACAGCGCGACCGGGTTGTTCTGGCTGCGGATCATCGTGTTGCCGGACGAGATCGTGCCGTTCCCCGGCCACGTGTTCGTGCCGTTGTTGGTCATACGGACGCGGACCTGACGGACCTCGCCCGGGGCCATCGTCGTCGGGATGTTGCTGTTGGCGGCGTCGAACGTCGCGTCCCAGGGGTTGGCGCCCGCCGCGACGTTCACCGGGATGTTCACGCAGTTCTGACCGATGCGGAAGAAGCCAATCCCGCCCTGCGTCGCCGAAGGGGTGATCTGGTACATCTGCCGCGTCAGGTCGTACATGCCGGGCGCGGCCGGCGCGCGGATCGTCATCGTGAACGTGTGCGTGTTGCCGGTGCCGATCGGCGTGCCCTGCGGCGAGCCCGCGACCAGCGCGTTGTTGCGGACACACGTCGTCGACGAGCCCCACTCCGCGACCGGTGCGTCCGTCGAGCGGAGGCAATGCGCGTTGTTCGGCCAGTCCTGGGTCCCGCTGTTGATGACCGTGATGTTGACGGTCGCCGTGGAGTCCGGCGCCATCGTCGCCGGGACGTTGTGCGACTGCACCGTGCAGCCCCAGAAGGGACGGCGGGTCGGGTCGGTCGTGATGTTCGGGACGTCGAGCGTCGGGCCGAAGTAACCCGTCTGGCCGGGGACGAGGCTGTACGAGCGCGCCGAGAACGTGTGGGGCCCCGCCGTCATGGGCGCCGTGATGGCGACCCGGTAGTCGAACGCGTTTCCGATCGCCGTATACGTCGTGACCCGAGGCGCCGTGGCCTGGAACGTCGTGTTCTGCTGGAACAGCGCGTACTGGTTCACCGGCCAGTCGTTCGCAGGGGAAGCCGCGCCGTCGTTCTGCGCGGTCACGCTCACGTTGACGCGTTCACCGGGCGCGAGGATTGTCGGGACCGTATTCGCGGGGTAACTCACCCCACTGCCGCCGGGCGCCACGTAGGCGACGGTGGTGTCGACCTGCGGGGTGTCCTCGGTCGGGCCACCACACGCGGCGGCGATCAGGAGCAATGTCGTCGGCCAGCGAAACGTCTTCATCTCAGTATTTCTCACTCTCAGGTTCGACCCGATTCCGCCTGTATTGAGGACCATTTCGAGTCGAGCTTCGTCCGTGCGTTCTGTCGCACGGCCTCGGCTGTCGCGCGAGACCTTCTTCACCCTACGACCGGTACGCCGCCCGCTCGTGACAGGATCCGCCGCCGGATGCAAGGCCTCGCGCTCTTGAGTGCCGCCGACGCCCCCAGCCGTTCAATCCGGACCGGGGTTTCGTGCGGACTCCGCCCGCACCCGCGCCAGCTCAGGGTTTTCTCGGGTTCTGGAGAATCGCGAACGTCGGCAGCGACGCCTCGGGCCCCTGCAGGGCCGCCTCGACCGCCGCCGCGATGACCCCGTGGCCCCCCGCGTTCGGATGCCCGTCCGCGTCTTCATAGTATGGGGACGCCCCCGCCGCGATGAGGTCCGGGAGCGGGTCCACGAACGTGACCTTGCGAGTCGAGAGCGCCTGGACCAGGCGCGCCTTGAAGTACGCCTCGTTGGCGACCAGCTCGGCGAGGCCCGCGTGTCCCCCGAGATCCTCCATCCGGCTCGAGAACACGGTCTCCTTGGTCGGGATGAGGACGATGATCGTCCGCGCGCCCGCGCCCTGCGCCATCGCGATGATGCGCTCGAGCGCGTGGAGCATCACGAAGAACCCGGCTTCGACGCGCGGGTCCTCGCGGTCGACCATGTACCCGCGGTAGGCGGAGGTCAGGATCGTGCGCCACCCGTTGTCGGCATAGGGCGTGGCGTACGGCGCCTGGCGCGGAGTGATCGCCCGGCGCGCCGTGTCGAAGTCGCGGCTGAGCAGCCCGATCGTCTCCTCGTGATCGGTCACGTGGTACGCGGCGCGCGCCAACGCGTAGAGCATGAAGTGCTCCGACACGAACGCGCGCACGCGCTCGGTCCACTCGATCGACTCCGTCGGATCCAGCGGCGCCTTCGCGCCCCGGCGCACGAAGAGATCGATCGCGTCCTCGACCGGCGTCGCGGCGTCGCGGAGCATGGCGTTGGCCCAGACATCCTCTTCGACGTGCGCGCGCAGCTCGGGGTGGTCGCGCGCGATCGCGAACGACTCCATCAGGTCGTTGCCGAAGTAGACGCCGTACACGACGACCTTCGGGTGGAGGTCGAGCATCGCGTCGAGATCGAAGAGGTGGTGCGGCGCGGCGTAACCACCGAGCCCCATGTTGTAGACGTCGATGTCGAGGTCTTCGTGGATCGCGTACGGCCAAGCGCGCACGCGATCCACGCCCACGCCGTACGTCTGCGAGTCCCCGATCGCGAGGACCTCCGTTTCCTCGATCCCCGGCGCGTTGCGGAAGCCTCGACCGTCGTGATCGAAGCGCTTCGGGTTCCCGCGAAAGCCTCGCTTCGAGTCGAGGACGTACGGATTGTCGCGGTGCCTCGGGTGCGCGAGGACGCGCGCCGCGCGTGTCGACGACCGTTGCGCGATCTGGAGCCCGAGCTCGAGCGCGACGAGCGTAGCAAAGAGCAGTGCGAGGTTGATCGTGAGTGCGCGCGAGCGGGGCGACATCGGCTTCGATTATCGCGAGGACGCGCGAAGATTCCATCGGCGAATGACCGTCGCGTGTTCCCCCCGAATGCATTGAATATATTGGAATCGATTCTCATTCTCAGTGTCGATCTCGGCGCTGCAGACCGCGCTTGACGCGGGCGTCGCCGGCGCTCATTCTTTGGAGGCTCGGCGTCTCGCCGAGACTGCATGACGGTCCGCTCGTAAGAAGCTCCCTCGCCCCCGCGACTCCAGCGCGCCGCCGTATTCGTGAGCGGCCGCGGAAGGGATCCGTCATGTCTTCCGAACTGTCCGCCGGGCGCTTCGTCCGCCTCGTCGGCGCCGAAGCCGCCTACGCCGGCGCCGCCCCCGTCCTGTTCGATGTCACCCTCGACTTCACGCCGGGCTGGACCGGTGTGGTCGGCGAGAACGGCGCGGGGAAGTCCACGCTGCTCGCGCTCCTCGCCGGGGCGCTCCCGCCAACGGCCGGCCAACGCGTCGCCTCCGACGGGCCCGTGGTGTTCGTCCCGCAGCGCTCGGACCGCACCGCGCCGCTGGTGGAGCGCTTCTTCGAGGACTGGTCGAAGCCCGCCCTCGCCTGGCGTGCGCGGCTCGCGCTCGAGGACGACGGGCCGTACCGCTGGGAGACGCTCAGCTTCGGGGAGCGCAAGCGGTGGCACCTCGCGGCGGCGCTGAGGCGCGCGCCGGACGTGCTGCT
>JAUHYN010001043.1 GCA_030426505.1 bacterium
GTGCAGGTGCAGCGAGAACATCGCCACGCCCAGGAACAGGAACAGGCCGACCCGCGCCGTCGTGAACAAGAGCGTGTAGATCGCCGAGCCGAACACCATCGCGCCGATCGGCGTGCGCGTCGTGAGCATCGCCTCCAACGTCCCCGTGATCTGCGCCTGGCGGATGCTCGCCGAGAACGAACGCAGCGCCGCGTCCAAGTAGGTCGAGAACGCGATCCCCACCAACACGAAGCCGAAGTAGCCGCCCCCGTACCGGTCCAACGCGACGATGCCGCGCTCCACGTCCTTCATCATCAACGACAGGAAGAAGAACGTGATCGACAACGACAGCACACTCGCCGCCTGGAAGAAGAACTGCAGGCGATAGCTCATCGCGATCTTCGCGTCGCGACGGACGAACGCCCACATCAACCTCAACGCGTTCATGAGCCGAGAAGAGCGAACAGCTCCTCGTCCTCCGACTTCGCCTCCTCGCGGAACAACTCGAGCGCCTCCGCCTCCACGTCCGCGTAGCGCCCCTCGCACGCGATCGCCCCGCGCGCCATACACACGATCCGGTCCGACAAGTCGCGCGCCTCGTCGAGGTCGTGCGTCGCGAACACCACCGCCTTGTTCTCCGCCTCCACCAACCGCTCGCGCACTACCCGACGCACCCGCTCCGCGCGGCCCGGGTCGAGCGAACGCGTCGCCTCGTCGAACAACAACACCGGCGGGTCCGGCAACAACCCACGCGCGATCGCCACGCGCTGCTTCTGACCCGCCGACAACGCCGAGAACTCACGGTCGAGCTGGTCCGCCAGCCCAATCGACTCCGCGACCTGCTCGATCCGCGCCTTCGCCGCCGCCCCGAACCGCCCCTGCAGCGCCGCGAAGAACATCAGGTTGTCGCGCACCGTCAGCCGCCAGAAGAAGCTCCGCTCCTCCGTCAGCACGTAGCCGATCCGCTTCTTCACCTCGCCCGCCTGACGCTCGACGTCGAAGCCCTCCACCTTCGCCGTACCGGACGTCGGCAACACCAACGTCGCGAGCACGTCGAGGAGCGTGGTCTTCCCCGCGCCGTTCGGACCGATCAGCGCGACCAACTCACCGCGCTCGACCGTCAGATCCACCCCGACCAACGCGCGCGTCTCGCGACGCGGACGCCACGGCGTGAGCAGCTCCTTCTTGTTGCGGCGCAGGCGGAACGTCTTCTCGAGCCCGCGGACCTCGACCGCGCTCACGGCGACGGCGACTCGGAAGGCGGCGACTCGGGCGCACCGCCCGGCGGAGGTTCGATCGGGACCTCCGGGACCACCGGCGTCGGCGGGGGCGGCGCGAGCCCGCGCACCTGATAGCGCGCGGCGTCGTAGCACTCGAGGTCCGCGCAGTAGACGTGCGTGCCGTCGTCGCGCCGGACCATGTAGACCGCCGTCGAGTCCGCGGCGTTCGCCACCGCGCGGATCGACTCGACGCCCGGGTTGCAGATCGGCGTCTTCGGGAGGCCCGCGACCCGCGACGTGTCCCACGGGTGGATGCGCTCGCGGCGACGGCGCTTGCGACGCACCGCCGCCGGCTCGAGCTCCGAAGGATCCACGCGCGACTCGCCGTATTCGTACGCCGCCCGACTCGACAGCGGGATCTTGCGCGCGAGCCGATTGAGCAACAGCCGCGCGTACAACCGACGCTCCGCGTGCGGCACCTCCGCGTTCTCGACGAGCGAAGCGACCGTGACCACCTCGTAGGCGCTCAGCTCGTGGGCCTTCGCGGCCGCCTCGACCGCCTCCCCCGCCTGCGCGCGGAAGCGATCGACGAGCTGCGCGAGCAACACCTTCGGGTCGAGCCCGCGCGGGAGGTCGTAGGCGTCCGGGTACAGAAAGCCCTCGAGCGAAGGGCCGTCCACGCCGAGTGACTTCGCGAACGCGCGGTCGCTCACGAGGCCCGCGAGCACGTCGCGGTCGCCGAGCGTCTGCGACGCGAGGACTTCGAGGACGTCGTTCGCCGTCGCGCCCGCGCGGATCGCGACGGTGTACGTGACGAGCTGCCCGCTCTCGATCCGCCCGAGCTTCTGCACCGGCGACATGCTCCGCGTGACCGCGTACTCGCCCGGCTTGATCGGGCGCGGCACGTGGAACTCGTCGACGTAGCGCTGGAACGTCTCCGGCTCGTCGAGCAAACCGGCCTTCGCCAACAGCTGCGGGACGTCCGTGAGCGTCGTGCCCTCGGGGACGACGACGACCGCGACGTCCTCCGCGCCCGCGCTCTCGCCCGGCGCCTCCAGATAATCCGTGAACCGACCCCACACCACCGCGAGGGTGATGACCGCACCGAAGTACAGAATCGAAAGGAGCACCGCGACGATCTTCAACCCGAGTCCCCGCCCCCGCGATCGATGGGACGGTTTTCGACGCGCGTCAACACGCCGTCGGGTTCGCGCTCCGCGAGGTCGGCCAGGATCGGGTCCTTCCTCGCGCGCTTCCAGAACTCCTTACGGGCGTAGAACAGGCGCGTCCGCACCGTCGCGATGCTGACGCCGACGACCTCCGCGACCTCCTCCTGCGGGAGGCCCTGCAGATCGTTGAGGATGAAGACGGTGCGCTTCTTCTCGGAGATCGTCTCCAGGATCTCGTGGACCCGGAGCATCGCCTCCTTCTGCTCGACCAACCGCGACGGATCCGCGTTCGGCGAGGTGTCCACGATCTCCGGCACCCAGTGCTCCGAGTCGTAGTCCGCCTTGCGGCTCTTCCGACGACGCAGGTGGTGATAGCCGGTGTGCAGCGCGACGCGCGCGATCCAGCTCGACAGCTTCGAGCGCCCCTCGAAGCTCGACAGCGATCGGTACACCTCGACGAAGGCGGTCTGCACGACGTCCTCGAGCTCCGGGTCGTTCGACAGCAAGTGATGGAGCACGCCGTAGACGAGGCTCTTGTACGTCTTGAAGATGTCGGAGAACGCGTTGGGATCTCCGCGGCGCCAGCGGCGCAGGAGCGCTTGCCCCACCTCGTCGGGCGGAGCGGTGGCGCGTCGCCGGTCGGCGAAGCGGCGCTTGTCGAAGAGGCGTCCCATCGGTCTGGACCCAGGGAGTCTACGCCGAGGAGACCCCGATCGGCCAAGCCGAGTCTTTTTCCGCGGGACCATCCGCGTTACCGTCCCGCCGGGCGTTTCTACCCTTGCTCCATGCGTGATCCGGAAATCTTCGGGCGGTATCAGCTCCTGACCCTCGCGGGCGAAGGCGGAATGGCGCAGGTCCACCTGGCCCGCCAAATCGGCCCCGACGGCTTCGTGAAGCCGTGTGTGCTCAAGCGCATCTCGCCGGAGCTGTCCCAGGACCCGAACCTGCGCCGGATGTTCCTCGAGGAGGCCCGCGTCAGCGCGCTCCTCAACCACCCGAACGTCGTCCAGACCTTCGACTACGGCGAGGTCAACGGCACCCCGTACATGGCGATGGAGCTGGTGGACGGCGTGAGCCT
>JAUHYN010001044.1 GCA_030426505.1 bacterium
TCACCGATGTTCGAAGTGCCGTTGTATCCGAGTTGGCCCCCGACGCCCCCTCCCCAACACCGAACGCCGCCGGACGTCAGACGCGCACACGTGTGCGTCCAACCGCACCCGACTTCGACGGCCGTAGCGCCGAGAAACACTCCACCGATGGCCGCGATGGACGGCCCGACTCCATTGCCGACGTTCGCTGTCATCCCATAGCCCAGATGACCCTCGAAGCTCCGCCCCCAACAACGTACCTGCCCGTTAGCGAGGACGGCGCAGGTATTCAGATAGGTGGCGCAGACGTCGACCGCCGTTCCCCCGAGGTCGATATCACCGGCATCGACGATGGCTGCGCCGGTCGCGTTTCCCACTGCGTTGGTGTGGTCGTATCCGAGTTGACCTTGGTCGTTGTCGCCCCAACACCGCAGTCCCCCGGTCTCCATGATCGCGCACGTGTGCTCGCGTCCCGCCGCAATCCTCGCGACCCGACCGCCGACCGGAACGTTCCCGGCCGCGACGATCGAGAGTCCTGCGCCGTCCCCGATGTTGTCGTTCGAACCATGGCCGAGCGCGCCGTTGGCGCCGAATCCCCAGCACCGAACGGCCCTATCCGAGGTCAGCGCGCAGGTGTGAAACGTCCCGAGCGCCACGTCGACGACCGGCGCCCCAACGGGGACGTCTCCGGCCGATCGAATCGTCGGACCGATCCCATCGCCCACGTTCATCGTGTTGCCGTAGCCCAGTTTGCCGCCGCCCCCACTTCCCCAACATCGAAGGCGCCCCTCCGCGTTCACCGCGCAGGTATGTGAACTCGCAGTCTCCACCTTCGGCCGCACCTCGAAGTGCGCCGTCACCATCGACGCCTCGCTCAACTCTACCGAACATGACCCGCTCCCCGAGCACGCGCCGGACCACCCGACGAACGTCGAGTACGCGTCTTCGAGTGCGCTCAGCTCGACGGAGGTTCCGAACTCGAACGCTGCGGAGCAGAGCGCGCCGCAGTTGATGCCCGCGGGGATCGAAGCGACCGTCCCGTCGCCGGCGCCGGTCTTTGCGATCGTGAGGACCGGAGCCACCGGGCCACCGTCGCGCTCCGGGCCTCCGTCCCTCGGCGCGCCTCCGTCTCGTCCCGCGCCGCCGTCGCGCGTCGTCCCGGCGTCGCGGGCTTCGCCGGCGTCCAAAGAGCCGGCGTCCAAGGCACCGGCGTCGCGGGGGATCGCGCCGCCCGCGTCCGCGTCTTCGGCGGCGGTGTCGGGGCCGGCGTCGTCAGGGACGATCACCGCGCCGCAGGCGCTCGTGAGCAGGACGAGGGCGGCGAGGGGGGCAGAGTACGAGCGCGTCATCGGCGTCGGTGACAGCAAGACCCGGGCCCAACAACCCTGGCCGCGGCCCCAGCCGCGTGTCCGAAATTCGTTCGGCGTTCGTCCGAAATTCGTTCGGAGCGCGCGCGGCTACGGCGACGCGACGCGCGCGCCCGAGTAGTCGATCGTGAAGAAGCAGGGGCCGTTCGGCCCGGTCGCGTCGTACACGTCGCGCTGCCCCGACATCACCAACGGATCGTTGAGCGTCGGCTGCGAGAACGACCCGCTCATCGCGTAGCGCTCGCCGTTCGTGTTCGCCGTGACGTGGTGGGTCGCCGTGAACGCGTACGACCCGCCCGTGTACGTGCCGATGTAGACGTTCGGCACCTCCACGAAGTCCGTCGCCGCGAAGACGATCGCGGTGTTGCCCGCGTCGAGGAAGAACGTCGCCCAGCGCCAGCCGGTCGTCGCCGAGTTGCCGTCCCAACAGTTCGTCGGGTTCCGGAAGATCGTCGCGTCGACTTCGTACACGCCGCTGCGGTGCGGGTGGTAGTCGTTGGCGAACAGCCCGCGCAGCTGCGTCTCGAATACTTCGAGCTGGCCGTTGCAGGAGCGATAGTCGAGCGCGTAGAGCGTGCTCGATCGCTCGTACGTCCCGGTGATGCGCGGGTTGTTGCAGCCGCTCGCGTTCAGCCCCGGCGAAGTCAGGTCGAACGCGCCGTCCTCGTCGATCGTCCCGGTATAGATGTACGGCGGCGCGCCCACGATCAGCATCAGCTGACCGTCGAGCTCGCGCGCGAACAGCTGCTGCGCGCTGTCGTAGATCTCGAACACACCCGTGAACGGGAAGCTCGGCGGCGGGCCGCCGTCGCGCGTCATGACGTTGGCGTCGCGCGGGCCGGCGTCGCGGAAGCCGGCGTCGCGACCGGGGCCGGAGTCGCGCGGGCCTACGTCGCGCACCGGACCGCCATCCGGGAACTCGGGATCGCGTCCCGGCCCGGGCGAACACGCGCAGACCGCGAGACACGCTGCGAGGAAGACGCGTCCCATCACGTCGACTCTACCGCCTCCGCCAGCCCTTCGGCTCCGGCCCGAGCCGACACACGGCGCGAATCGGACACGCGCTGCACAGCTCGACGTCGCGCCGCCGCGGACACTGACCGCCGATCCCGAGGTGGCACAGCGCGAGATCGTACGCGAGCGGATCGCCGGGGCGAAGCCGCCTCAGCACCGAAGTGATCTCCTGGGCCGTCACCAGGTTGTCCGTCGCGCGGTCGGTGAGTCCGAGGTAGCGCGCGATCCGAGCGATGTGCGTGTCGAGCGGGATGACGAGGCGCGACGTGTCGACGCCCGGCGCGAGCGTCTGCCAGACCCCGAGGTCGGCGCCGTCGTCGGGGCGGATCATCCAGCGCAGGTAGAGGCACAGGCGCTTCGCCGCGCCGCCGCGGCCCGGGTGCGGGAGCAGGAACTTGAGCCCGTTCGAGGGTTCGCCGTCGACCGCGGCGAGGAGGCGATCCACGAAGCGCCCCATCACTTCGGCGTAGTCGGCGCCGAGGGTGTCCTGCGCGACGAACGCGGCGCCGAGGCTGCCGTACTGCTTGCGCACGCGGCGGACGGCGGTCAGGAAGCGCACGAGATCGTCGTTCTTCTGGAAGCGGTAGACGAACCCGTCGAGCTTCTTGGCGCGGCGGCCGCCGTCGACCGCCTTCGCCGGGTGCGGGCCGAGGGCGTCGAGCGCGCGCTGCGCGTTGTCCTTGATGCTCGCGACGCGCCCGTAAGCGAGCATCGCGACGAGGAAACCCGCGACTTCCCGATCGTGGGGGTCCGGATACGGGCGAACGAGCGCGACGGGATCGTTCGCCGCGATCGCGCTCGGGTCGACGTCGGCGAGGAAGCGATCGAGGTGTCGCTTGAGCTCTGCATCGCGCTTCGGAGCGCCGAGAACGAGGCCATCGGACGAAAGGTTGTTGTTCCGACGCTTCGCGGGATATGCTCGCTGGGTAGGACGCTGCATGTTGCGGTGACCGGCCTGATCGGGGATCGAATGGGAATCCGAGTACTTGTCGTGGAGGATCAGCCGAAGATCCTCAAGGCTCAAATCAAGCTTCTGGAGACGTTCGACGAGATCGAGATCGTCGGCGAGGCGCTCTCTGGCGAGT
>JAUHYN010000030.1 GCA_030426505.1 bacterium
TCGAAGCGCTCTGCACGGCGGCGTCGTTCGCGTAGACGTCGCGGACTTGGAGGTTCGACTCCTTGTCGACCGTGGTCGTGTACGTGAAGGCGCTGTAGTCGCCCGGGAACTGAGCGAGCGCGTGGTTGCCGCCGATGGGGGCATCGGGGAGCGGGGTCACGACGTTGTCGTCACCGCCGTCGTCGTCGTCGCCCGAGCAGGCGACGATACAGAGGGGGAGCGTGAGGAGTGCGTAGCGGACGAACTTCATGATCGTTGCGTACGCGTGGACGCATCGATCGGATCGTGAGCGCTACTCTTTCCCGAACTGCGAGAAACCCATTCTCGCGACGAGCGGGTGTCCCATTTCGGCGGCTCGACTCGGGATCATCGAGTTGTTGCGGACGCCGTCCCAACGGTCGCGCACCGAGAGGCCACCGCGACCGTCTTCCTCGACGGTGATCGATCCGGGGCCTTCGAAGCCGCCCTTGTACTGCACGTCGAGGCGCGTCCGGCGGCGACCGTCCGAGAGTGTCTCATCATGACGCCGCTTCACTTCGATCCCGATCTGCGGTGCGCCGGGGAACGGGCGACCGTACGTCGTGCCGCCGTCGCGACGGGTGTCGTGCGCCATCGGCGAGATGCGCGTGGGGTCGCGCTGGAAGTCGTCGGCCCACGCGCTCGCCGAGCCGCCCGAGACGTGGTGCGTCGTGTCGACGTGGACGCGGTTGCCGCCCGTCATCGCGTCGACCACCTCGCGGCCCACCGCGAACGGCAGCGTCATCATCTTCCCCAGCATCGGCGCGACCTCCCCCGTCGAAGCACAGCAGACCGCTTGGTCTGTGCCCGACGAAGAGGTTATCGCACCCAGACCTACCCTTGTTGCGCGTTCCTGAACGCCTCGGATTGCGCGAGTGCGATCAGGTGGTTACGGCGCAGCTTGGACGATGCCGTCTTCGGGAGCGCCTCCACCACGAAGACCTCCCGCGGGCTCCGCACGAACGGGAGCCAGGCGCGGGCGTGTTCGAGGAGGGCAGCCGGCGTCGGGGTCTGGTTCGGGCGCGGGACGACGAACGCCGCGAGGCGCTCGCCGAGGATGCGATCGGGGAGGCCGACCACCGCCGCTTCCAGTACGGAGGGGTGGCGCTCGAGGACGGCTTCGACCTCGCGCGGGAACACGCGCTCGCCGGCGGTCTTGATCATCTCGGACAAGCGACCGGCGAGGAACAGGTAGCCGTCTCCGTCGAGGCGACCGAGGTCGCCGGTGTGCAGCGCGCCGCCTTCGTCGATGCGGCCCGAAGCGCGCTCGTCGCCGGAGACGTAGCCGGCCATGACGTTGGGCCCGGACACGACGACCTCACCGAGGCCACCGTTCGGGATCGGCAGCCCGTCGCTCCCGCGGATCTCGATCGATACGCCGGGCAGCGCGCGCCCCGCGGTCGAAGGCCGCGCCGCGAGCTCGGCGGGCGACGCGTGACACACGCGCGGCGACGCCTCGGTCGAGCCGTATGCAGTGTGGATCTCGACGCGCCCCAACGCGCGACGCAGTCGCCCCATCATGCGCGCGTCGAGCGCGCCGCCGGTGACCAACACGTAGCGAAGGTCCGGCAAGTCAGCTTGCGCGATGCGCGTGCGCGTGAGGAGCGTCGCGAAGTGGAACGGCACGCCGGAGATCCCGTCGACGCGGTACTGCGCGAGCTCTTCGACGACCTTCCGCGGGAAGCGGAAGCCACGCGAAAAGCACAGCGTCCCCGCCACGCGCGTGTGCGCGATGAGCTGCATTCGGCCGTGGATGAAGAACATCGGCACGACGATCAACAGGCGCGAGCCCTCTTCGAGCGGCATCCGCACCGCGGCGGCCTCCACGTCGAACAACAGGTTCTCGTGCGAGAGCATTACGCCCTTCGGCGTGCCGGTCGTGCCCGACGTGTAGATGATGTGCGCGACCTCCTTCGCGTCGCGCTCGGCGCGCTCGATCGGTTCGCCGTCGACCGCGAGCTCGGCGGCGTCGAAGATCTCGCGCGCCTCCGGGACGAGGTGCTGATTCGCCTCGTCCGTGACGATGGCGTCCGGCCGCGCCTCCTCGAACATCCCGGCGATCGCGTCCGCGCCGACGTGCAGCGGGACGTCGACCGTCTGCGCGCCCGCCCACTGCGCGCCCCAGAACACCGCGAGCGCGTCCGCGGTCGAGCCCGCGACGATCGCCACGCGCTCCTTCCCCGCGAGCGCGCGCGCGACGCCGTACACCTTCCGCAACAGCGCGCCGTAGGTGTGCGCGCCGTCGGCGAACACGAATGCGTCGCGCTCCGGCGCGCGCTGCGCGGCCGCTTCGAACGTCTCGGCCAGCGTGGTCACAGGATGATCAGCTCGTCGGCGTCGATGATCACGCCCTCGGAGGACATCGCCTCCTCCGTCTCCTCGAGGCGCTCGCCCGACAGGGACGAGAGGTACTCGAGGACCTTCGGGTGGTCCTTCGTGACCGTGTCGAAGCGCTCCTTCTCGAGCACCAACACCACCGACTTCTCGCTCGCGGCCACCTTCGCGATCGTCTTGCGCTCCTCGACGAGCGCGACCTCCCCGAAGACGTCGCCGGTCTTCAGGTACGCGAGCACGACGGCGTCACCGGCGTCGTCGATCTTGCTCACTTCGACCTCGCCTTCGAGCACGACGTAGAGCGCGTGGGCGTCCTGCCCCTCTTCGATGATCACCTCCGCGGGCTCCACGACCCGCGACTTGAACTGGCGCAGCACCTCGAAGCGCTGCTTGTCGTCGAACGGCGCGAAGATCTTCGACGTCGCCATCACGTTCATCAACAGCCGCCGCCGGGCGAACCGGACGATCTCCTCGCTCACCGCGGCGTGCCGCGTCGCGACGTCCTCGACGGTCGCTCGATCGATCTCGAACAGCTCCGCGGCCTGCGTGGTGGTGACCGTCGCCGTGCGCGGCTTCGAGGTGATCAGCGACATCTCGCCGAACAACGACCCCGATCCCAGCCGCGCCAGCTCGTGCGTCTCTTCTTCCTTCGTCTGCGTGACGGTCACTTCGCCCGAGAGGAGGATGAACAGCGACGAACCGGGCTCGTCCTGCTTCACGACTTCGTGCTTCGCGCCGACCTTGTGGTAGCGCATCTTCTCGACGAGCTCGACGAACGCCTCGAGCGACAGGTCGGAGAAGAACGGAACGAAGCCGGCCTCGACGTCGTCGTCCCCCGCAGTGGGATCCGTCGTCGCGAGGCGCTTCGCCTGCTCGATCATCTTCGCCTGATCCTTCACCGCCAGCAGACTCGCGGCGTCGCCGTCGTCCACCGACGCGGGCGGCGCCGGCGGCGGCACGCGCGGGCGACCGCGCCCGACCTTCCCGTGGATCTTCCCGTGGATGGCCTTGAGGATCTCGCGGATGCCCTTGTCGCCCGGCTTGATCCCCAGCGCGTCCCGGCACGCCCCGATCGCCGACAGCATGAACCCGCGACGCGCGAGGACGATCGCGACGATGCGCAGCGCGTCGAGCGCCGCCTGCCCGTCCTGGAGCATCGAGAAACAGATGGCCACCTTCACGCGGGCCTTCGGGTCCTGGGGCGCCGCGCGGAGGGCCTCGGCGGCGTTTCGCAGCGCGGTCGCGAAGTCGCCCCGCCCGGCGGCCGCGTCGGCGCGCTCGTGCAGTGTCGCGGTCGAGACTTCAGCCATGATCGGGCGATCGGTACTCCGAACCTGCCGAAAACGCGAGCCGTGGCGGATCCCTCGACAGCGGCGGATCGGCGTCCTAGGCTCCCGTGCCTGGCGATCATGCGTCGCGCCTGGTCCATACCCATGGCCCTCGGGCTCGCGTTCGCGAGCGAGGCCGCCGCGAACGAAGGCGTCGGCCCCGGCCCCGGGACCGGCCCGATCGTCTACCGCCCCGACGGCACCCGCCGCTCGGAATACGTACCGCGTCTGGGTGCGGGCCTCGCCGCGCGGATCCGACGCACCGGCCTCGACCACCCGCAGCGCTTCGTCGCCAAGGGCCTGTCGCCCGAGACCATCCGCCGCGAGGGCGGCCGCGTGACCGGGACGTTCGGGCCGATCGTCACCGGCGTGCTCGACGGCCGCACGTTGATTCGACTCGCGCCGTCGACCGTCCGCATCGAGGGCCCGCGCGGGCTCCGCCCCGCGCTCGACAAGTCCCGCGTCGCGATCGGCGCGGACGAGGCCGACTACGGCGACACCTTCGCGACGCCCTACCGCGGCGCGGGCGCGCTGATCGGCGTCTACGACACGGGCGTCGACATCGCGCACCCGGACCTCCGCGAGGTCGACGGGCCGAGCCGCGTCGTCGCGCTGTGGGATCAACCGGCGACGAACGGCGCCCCGCCCCCGGGCCGCACGTTCGGCGACTACTGCGACGCCGACGAGCTCGCCGACGACGACTGCCGCCACCTCGACATCCTCGGGCACGGCACGCTCGTCAGCGCGATCGCCGCGAGCAACGGGCCGCTCTACCGCGGCATCGCGCCGGAGGCGAAGCTCGCGGTCGCGACCTCGACTGCGTTCGAGACGGTACTCGAGTCCCTCGCGTGGTTCGCCGAGATCGCGGAGGACCAGGAGCTCCCGCTCGTCGTGAACGTCTCACTCTCCGGACAGGAGGGACCGCACGACGGGACTTCGCTCCAAGCGCAGGCGATCGACGCGTACGATCACCTCGTCGTGACCGCGGCGGGCAACGAGGGCGCCCTCCCCGTCCACGCGCTCGCGCGCCTCGAGAAGGGCGACGTCACGCACGTCGCGCTCGACTTCCCGGTGCGACCGGAGCGCGCCACGCGCCACGCGATCGTGGATCTGTGGGGCGACGTCGGGCCGGACGTCAGCGCACAGGTCCAGGTGTGGGGCCCCGACCAAGAGCTGCTCGCGGAGACCGCGACGATCTCCCCCGGCGATCCGGGGCGCATGGAAGTGTTGCTCGGCGAGGGCCGCTCGTACGGCGTCGTCGATCTCGACACCGACGATCCGCTCGACGTCGAGAACCGCCAAGGCCACATCCGCATCGAGCTTCGCCTCCCCGACTGGGAGGACGCGCCCGACGGCCCGGGCCACGTCGTCGTGCGCGTGCGCGGCGAGGGGCGCATCGATCTGTGGGTCGACTCGCCGGTGTCGGAGCCGTCGCCGATCCGCTTCGATCGCGAGCGCGTCCTCGACGTCGAGACACAGACCCTCGGCGACACCGACCACACCATCTCCGATCTCGCGACCGCGATCAGCGCGCTGTCCGTCTCGGCCTACGTGACGCGCACCGAGTTCGTCTCCGAAGACGGCACCGAGCGCACCGTCAACGGGACGCTCGGGAAGATCGCGCCGTTCTCGTCCTGGGGCCCCACGCTCGCGGAGTCGAAGACCGGCAAGAAGCCCGACATCGCCGCACCCGGACACCTCGTGATCGGCGCCCGCAGCCGAGCCGCCGGCCCGGACCCGGGCGGCGTGTCGCCGCTCTACCGCGCCGCGGCCGGGACCAGCATGGCGGCCCCGCACGTCGCCGGCGTGGCCGCGCTGATCCTCGGCGCGAGCCCCGACGTCTCCAAGACGGACCTCAAGAGCTACATCCTCGGCGGCGCCGTCACCGACGACAGCGCCGATCCCGAGCTGGATCCGCGCTGGGGCGCCGGGCGGCTCGACGCGACCCTCGCCCTCTCGAACGCCGTCGGCGCCGAGTCCGGGTGCGGGTGCCACACGGCGGGCCGCGACGCGAGCGTGGACGGCGTGTTCTGGCTGATCCTGCTCTTCGCGCTCCGCCGCCGCCGATGATTGTCCCCGCCGGGCGCCGCGTGCTACCTGAAACGAGAGGTGCATGCTCGGGAACGACCGTTCCCCGCACGCGCGGGTGACATCGTCTTACGGGACGCGCGCGAAGACGACTTCGACGCCCTCCTCGCGCTGTGGCGCGAGCTGATGGACCTGCACGTCGAGCTCGACGACCGCTTCGACCTCTCGGACAACGCCGACCAACGCTTCTTCAACTACGTCGACACGGCGCAGTCCCGCGACGACTACCGCGTCCGGCTCGCCGTCCACCGAGAAGAGATCGTCGGCTTCGCGATCGCGTGTGTGCTCCCCAACAGTCCGGTCTACCGCGCGCGTTGGATCGGCTACATCAACGACCTCTGCGTCACCGCCTCCATGCGGAGGCGCGGCGTCGGCGAGCTGCTCGTCCATGACGCCGTCGCCTGGCTGCGGCAGTGCGGCGCAGAGTCGGTCGAGGTCTACGTCGCGCACCACAACGCCGTGGCGCAGCGCTTCTGGCGACGCATCGGCGGGACCGAGTACCTCGAACGCCTCTCGTTGGACCTCACGCGGTTCGAACCCGGAGCTCGAGACTGATGCCGGACGCACGGGCCACGGTGGCCCTGATCAACGAATTCGTCGGCCTCGCGATGTCGCGTCGCAGACACGCGCTCCCGACGGACGAGCGCGAGCGCATGGAGGCGATCGACGAGTCGCTCCGTGAGCTGATCGACGGCGCCAAGCCCGCGCCCAAGCGCATCGCGAACCCCACCGCGGCACCGGGGAGCGCGCCGTCCGCGCCCGCGAAGCCCGTCGCGAAGGCGTCGATGGCGAGCGCGCTGACCGACGCCCTCGACATGTCCGCGCAGGACCAGGGGAAGATCCGGAACGTCGCGACCGTGCCGCAGAGCGGGTACACGCCGCCGCGCACGCCGGCGTTCATGCAGGACTACTTCTCCGACGACCTCGTGCCGGCGAGCGTCACGGCGGACGTCATTCCGGCCGACGTCGTCGACCCGGACGGCGAGTCGATCGATCTCGCGCGCGAGGCCCGCGTGCTGCTCGGGCTCGAGCGCCCGCCGCCGCCGCCGCCTCCGACCGCCCAGGTCGCGCCTTCACGCGCCTCGACGCCGATGCCGGCGGCGCGCCCCGCGAGTCGCGCGGAGACGCCGGCGCCGACCGGCACGCCGGTGATCGTCCACCTGATGGCGGGCGGGACGCAGCGCGGCCAGGTGCAGGCGTTCGATCCGAGCAGCGGCAGCGTGCAGATGACGCTGAAGAACGGGCGCACCGACGAGGTCACGCTCGAGGACGTGCTCGCGATCTTCTTCGGACAAGCGCGCGGCCAAGAGAGCCCGGACCCGACCGGGACCGCGTTGATCGTGAAGCTGGTGAACGACCGCCAGGTGAGCGGCCTGAGCCCCGACTACCGTGAAGGCGCGGACGCGCTCACGATCGTGCCGAACCCGCGTCGCGGGAACATCGATCACATCTGGGTGCCGGCTTGGGCGGTGAAGGCCATCGAGCTGGCCTGAGGAGTCTTCGGCAGGGAAGCGGTGCGAGGCGCCCCGCGCAAAAAATATGCGAGGCGCCTCGAACCAAACGGTTCCAACTACGGCATCACGAGGCCCGTGCGGATCGCCAAAAGTACGGCGTCCGCGACGTTGCTCGCCCCGAGCTTCTTGAACAGACGGGCGCGGTGCGCCTCGACCGTCTTCACGCTGATCGAGAGCCGCTCACCAATCGCCTGGTTGCTGTGGCCGTTCGCCATCAGCTCCAGGACTTCCTTCTCACGCGCGGTGATCTGGACCGAAGCACGCTCGCGATCGGTGGCGACGCCGGAGACGTAGCCGCGACCCTCCTGGGCGGCCTGGAGCGCGAACACCAGGTCGGCCACGTAGGGCTGCTTGATCACGACGCCGGTGGCACCCGCGTCCTGGAAGCTCTTCGCCGTCGCCTCGTCGCTGTGATGCGTGATGGCCACGACGCGAACGTCCGGGACCTGCGCGCGCAGGTTACGGATCGTCTCCGTCGCCTGGCTGCCGGCCGGCAGTGCATCGGTATCGATGAACACGAACCGCGCGCCGCTCGAACGAACTTCGTTCGCGTCGACGGAGACGGAGGTGTTCTTGGTGAGCCGCATCGAACGCTTGCGAAGCCAGTGCTCGAGCTGCGGCGGGACGACTGGTGCGTACACCAGCACGACGTCTTGGGGCTGCGCCTCCGCGCCGGTTTGACCGGTCGGATGAACGTTCGCCAAGTTGGAGTTACTCATGATGGGACTACCCTCGGTCATTGCTTCAACCTCTTAGTCCCCCCGGACAAAAGATTTTGTGCGTCCCGAAAGACGCCACGGATAACCCCCAACAGGTTACGGGGCTATCATTAGTCGTTTCTGGGCTTTGTTGCACGTCAAAACGAAGGAAATCTCTGGTCCCTAGGCCCGAAAGCGCCGGGTAATCCGCCCTGACCCCTCTGATTTCGGGGGCTTACGCCTAGGTGTTCCCTTTTGAGACCTTTCACCGAGGAGCGCCAGGAGCGCGAGTCGGCTCGCCCGGACACTACATTTCGCGCGACGGAGGCCGCCTCCGCGACGCGGGTGCAACAGGCAGAACACCGGCGCGTCGGGTTCGAGCGATCCCAAGATGCGCGCGCGCCGGATCGCTTCGCAGATCCAAAGTGCAAGAGGACTTGCACCCTGTTCGTGGCCGACGGGAACCGGACCAGCGTTCGTGATCGCGAGGTCGTGTTGCTCCGCGAGCGCGACGAGATCCGCTGTCGTCGAGAAGCGCACGCCGTCGTCGGCGGAGATCAACGCGGATGGAATGACCGTTAGGTCAGCGTCGAGCGTCGCGCCGAAGACGCCCGCGAAGCCGAGGACACGACCGCTCTCGAGCAGCGCGCGCGTCGCCGTGAGCAACACCGTGGGCGCGCCGCCCGCGAGCACCAGGAGCGAGCCCTCCTTCGGTCGCTCGAACACCAGTGGATCCGGATCGTCGAGCGCCGCGACGTCCGCGACGCCGTGCGCGGTCCCGAGGACGTCCTGCAGCCACAAGCCCTGCGTCGACTCCTGCGTGCGGCGCTCTTCGAGCAGCTCGGGCGCGACGCGGAACAGATCGGGGACGATCAGGGCCGCGAGGTCGTCGTCGGGCGCTTCGGGCGCCTCGCGGATCGCATCGACGAGCCCCCGCGTGCGGATCGCCTCGGGGTTCTCGAGCGACCACGTGTAGAGCGCGTGGCCGAGGTCGCGCGTGTACGGCGAGAGGAGCTCGATCGTCGCGCGGTCGTCGCTCACGAGGAGGCGGAACGTCCCGGGCGCGGCGCGGTGCAGCATCGCCTCCGCGATCGCGCGCCCGCGCGCGGCCTGGCCGGCCGGCGTGAGATCGGCGTGGACCTGCACCTCGGGATCGAAGAGACGGCGCGCCATCGCGGCGACGTCCGCGAGCAACCCCGGAGCCTTCTGTTCCACTGAAGCGAACGTCGACGGCGCGGCCTCCAGGCGCATCGCGAGCTCCGTCGCGTCGAGCGGATCGAGCGCGCCCGCGTCGAGGCGTTCGACCAGAGCGGGTTCGGCCGCGAGGCGGTCGTGAATCGCCTGCGCGACGCGACCGTAGCGACCGATCCGATCGAGCAGCGCCTCCAATGAGAACGGCGCGCGCGACAACGCGACGACCAATGATCGCTCGGCCGCGTACCACGGGCTGTCCGGCGCGAGCGGGCGGAGGTCCGGCGGCGGCTCCTCGAGCACGTAGATCCGCTCCGCATGCACGAAGCCGGTCGGCAGCAACCCCGACAACATCCGCAGCGTGTCGAACGCGCCCTCCGGCGCGGGGGCGAGCGCCGCCGCCAAAGAAGAGACGTCGACGATCTGGCGATCCGCGAGCGCCGCGAGCAACGGGTTGTCGAACCCGTGATCCGTCACGCGGGACCCATCGCCTGCGTGACCGCGGCGCGCAGCGTCGACTCCGGCACCGGCCCTCGATACATCGCGCGGATGATCCCTTCACGGTCCACCACGAAGGTGGTCGGGAACGTGTACACGCCCCAGCGGCGACTGATGTCGCCCTCGTCCATCACGCTCTCGAACGTGATGCCGGTCTGATCGAGGTAGCGCTTCACGCGCACTTCGGCGCCGGGCTCCTGGTTCACGCCGAGCACGACCACGCCCTGATCGCCGAGGTCGCGGTGCAGCTTCTCGAGCCCCGGCATCGCGGCGCGGCACGGCGGACACCACGTCGCCCAGAAGTCGACGACGACCACTTTGCCCTTCAGCCCCGACAGCGTCCGCGCGTCACCGTCCGGCGTGGTCCCCGCGATCGCCGGCGCGCTCACCCCGGGGCCCGGCGGGAGCGGACCACTCGCGATGGTCCAGATGCGGTTGCCCACCAGCGCGAGCGCCGCGAGCAGGCACACCGCGATGACGACGCCCGAGGCGCGGCTCCCCGCCGCCCGAGGCTCGGGCCGCGCGTGGCGCTCGGCCCGCGGGAGCGCTGAACTGGTTTCCACCGAATCCGTCATCGAAGATCCCTACGACACACGACTCCAACCGTTTCTTCAAGCCGCGCCGAAGTCGCGGCCGCGCCACTGGCCGGAGCGCACGCGGCGGGCGCCCTGGGCCACGAGATCCGCCTCGAACGCGGGATCCACCACGTAGCACCAGGCGGTCGTGACCGCGCCCTCCACCCGAATGGAACGCACGACGCGGCGATATTCGTCCCCCTCGTAGTCGTCGAGCGCCGGCAGCCGCGCCTCGAGATCGTCGAAGGTCACGAGCTCCCCATGCACCTCGCCGTCCTCGGCGTCGACGATCGCCGGGTAACCGAACGGGAGGTGATACAGGCGCCCGTGCGTCGACGCCGCCCGCACGTCGCGAGCGTCCGCGAGGAGATCGGCGCGGACCTCCCCGCGCATCAACGTGCCGTAGACGAAGAGCCGGTTCACGCGACGGTGAGCAGGCGACGGCCGCGCAGATCCGCGAGCGCGCAACAGACCTCGAACGCGGGGCGCCGCGCCTTCCGCGCGACGTCCTCCACGCTCGTCCGGCCGTCCACGTGGTCGAGGAGGAAGCGCTCACGCGGTGAGAGCGCCGGCGTCTCGTCGGTGTCGAGGCGCACCGGCACCGCGGAGAGGCCTCCGATCTGTTCGACGACGCGATCCCACTCGTCGAGCTGACGCATCCCCTCGAGCAACACGAACGCGACGGGGAGCTGCACGCCCGCGTTGCGCGCGGCCTCCGGGAACTCGACGTCGCGCAGGATGGAGAACGTGGAGCCGAGCCAACGGATCGCCTCCGACGCGTACTGCTGGACCTGTGCGAAGAGCGCGCGCTGCACGGCGTCGCCGTCGATATACCCGAGGTGGATCAGCTGCTCGCCGATGCGTGAGAACGGCGTGGTCTGATCCAGGAGGAAGCGCTCGAGCGCGTCCGCTTCGATCGCGCCCTGGTCCACCAGGAACCCGCCGAGCGCGTACCCCGGCGGGAGGCCCTCTCCGCGCGCGAACACGAGGTAGCGATCCTGGAAGAACAGATCGATGTGCTGCTCGCCGCGCGTGAACGTGAGCCCCACGCGACCGGGCATGTTCTCCGCGAGGTGGAAGACCTGCTCGATCGGGACGGGGCCCACCGAGCCCTGGAGCACGACCTGCCCGCTCGCGAGCGGCTTCTTGTCCGCTTCGTCCTCCAGCGCGAGCGCACACGCGCGATCGAGGAGGCGACGGTGGATGGCGTCGCGACCGAGGCCGGGGAACTCGTCGCAGATCCGATCCGCGAGCTGGCGCGCGCGCGGCGTGACGTCCGGTTCGTCCTCGATCGTCTCGAACAGGTGATCCTGCAGCGCCTCGATCCCGCTGAGCGTCGGCTCCTCGTCGAACGCGGCGGCCTCCTCGACCGCGGCGACGAGCGCGCCCGCGGTGAACGGCTTCTCGACCGTCGCGGCGATGCGGACGTCCTCGATGACGTCGGGCGTCGGGCGCGCGGCGTGCGCGGAGGTCAGCACGACGGCGAGATCCGAACGCGTCACCTGCGCGAGTTCGCGGAGGGTATAGGGCGCGGCGAGCTCGGCGTCGAGGACGACGACGTCCGGGTCCTCGCGCTGCGCGACACGAATGGCGTCGGCGATCCCATTCGCAGCGAAGACGTCGTGGCTCTCACCGCTGAGGATGCGGTGGGCGGAGAGCGTCACCCGCGGATTCGGGTCGACGACGACGATCTTCATACGCGGCATGCGAACGCCCGGAGGTCCGGGTCCTCCATCTAATAGAACGTGATCCGAGAAGCGCAAGAAACAGACGACGCCCCATCGGTCATTCGCCGGAGGTCGGGACCGAAGGTGTCAGCCGGAGATGCCGGCACGTTTCATGAGCGCATACAGAGCATTGCGCGAAAGTCCCGCTTCTTTCGCGGCGCGACTCACGTTCCCGCGGTGACGGTCGAGGAGCGCCCGCACGTACCGGACCTCGAAGGAGGCGATCAGCTGGTCCTTCGCCTCGTGGAACGACGCCGGCGCGTCGCCCGACTCCTCCACGAAGAGATCCTCCGGCTCGATCTCGGTTTTGTCGCTGACGGCGAGCGCGCGCTGGATGACGTTGCGCAACTCGCGCGCGTTCCCCGGCCAGTCGTACTGCGACAGCGTGAGGTACGCGTCGGGCGAGAGCGTTCGCATCCCCTCCGTGAGCTGGTCGACGTAGTGGTGCGCGAGCAGCGGGACGTCCTCCGGCCGGTCGGCGATCGGGGGCACCGTCACGCGCACGACGGCGACGCGATAGTAGAGGTCATCGCGGAACGCGCCCGCCTTCGCCATCGCTTTGAGGTCACGGTTGGTCGCCGCGACGAACCGAACGTGGATGGGGCGATCGTGGACCTCGCCGACGCGCCGAATCGTCCGCGCCTCGAGCGCGCGGAGCAACTTGGGTTGCAGATCGAGCGGGAGCTCGCCGAGCTCGTCGAGGAAGACCGTGCCCTCTCCCGCCGCTTCGAACGCGCCCTCGTGATCCTCGAGCGCACCGGTGAACGCGCCCTTCTTGTGCCCGAACAGCTGGCTCTCGAGGAGCGACGGGCTCACCGCGCTGCAGTCGACGACCATGAACGGCGCGCGCTTGCGTTCCGAGGTCTCGTGGACGGCGTGCGCGAGGAGCTCCTTGCCGGTCCCGGTGGGGCCCTCGATCAACACTGTCGCGTCCGAGCGCGCGACGCGGCGGAGCAACTCGAGCTGCGCGGCGAGCTTCTTGTTGCAGGTGAGGTAGTCGCCGAAGCGGACGGTGCCCTCGGCCGTGACGGCGAGCTGCTCGCGGACCTGCTCCACGCGGACGGTGGTCGAGCCGAGCGCGAAGGTCCCGTCGGGCGGGAGGAGCGCCTCCTTCACCGCGATGCCTCCGACGCGCGTCCCGTTCTTGCTCCCGAGGTCGACGACGAGGACGCCGTCCGACAGCGCGCGGAGCTCGACGTGTCGGCGCGAGATCGTGGGGTCGGTGAGCACGAGATCGGCGTCGGCCGCGGAGCCCACGACCATACGCCCCGCCCCGACCTCGCGTGAGGTCGGAGCGTCCGGGCCCTCGACCACGTGGAGGACGAACGTGCGGCGCTCGAGCTGCTGGGCGTCGGGGCCGGCGACGGTCAGCGTCGAGGTCTGGGCGTCGCGCTCCACCGGCCCTTGTTTAGGGAGGGGCCGCGTGGGTGTCAAATCTCGGTGGCCTGCGCTAACTGTGGCGTCGCGGTGAGCCGATCGCACGACGACGAAGCGCCGACGGAGCTGCCGTCCGGGCCCGCGCGCCCGACGACGAAGACGTTCGACCCGCGCTTCGACGACTCGACCGACTCCGTCTTCGATCCGACGACCCGCCGGGTGTCGAAGCGCGCGCTGAGCGCGATGGTCGAGGCGGCCCGCGAGGAGGGGCGCCTCCCGTCGGAGCCCTCGACCTCCGAGCTCGCGCCCGCCTTCCTCGCGCAGCTCCGCGAGATCCGCCGGCAGGGCGTGGACGCGTCCGGCAAGCCGTTCGGTGACTACGTCCTGTTCGGGGTGATCGGGCGGGGCGGCATGGCCGAGGTCCGCCTCGCGGCGCGCTCGCGCCCGAACGAAGAGGTCCGCCTCGCGGTCGTGAAGGTGATGCTCCCCGAGATCGCCGACCACCCGCAGCTGAGGCAGCTCTTCGTCGAAGAGGGGCTGGCCTGCGAGCGACTCCACCACCCGGGCATCGTCGAGCTCTACGACCGCGGCGAGTTCGAAGGCGTGCCGTACCTCGCGTTCGAGTTGATCGACGGCATCAGCCTCCGCGAGCTCGGGCGCTTGATCGAGCCCGCGCGCTTGCCGCTCCACGCCGTCTTGGAGCTCGGCGCGCAGGCGGCGGAGGCGCTCGCGTACGCGCACGGCGCGACGCGCGAAGACGGCTCGCCGCTCGAGCTCGTGCACCGCGACGTCACGCCGCACAACGTCCTGGTGTCGCGGGACGGCGTGGTGAAGATCGTGGACTTCGGGATCGCGCGCTTCGCGGGGCGCGACACCCAGACCCAACACGGGCAGCTGCGCGGCAAGCTCGGGTACATGGCACCAGAGCAGTGTCGCTCGGGCACGAAGGTGGACTCGCGCGCCGACATCTTCGCGCTGGGGCTGATCCTCGCCGAGCTGATCGGCGGGCGCCGTGTCCTCCCCGCGCAGCTGATGGTCATCACCGAGAGTACACCGGCGGTGCGCGCGTGCCTGGATGAAGCGACGTACGACGTCCCCAACGCCGTGCTCGAGTTGATCGTGCAGATGACGGCGGTGCTGCCGGAGGAGCGGATGCAGACCGCGGCGCAGGTCGCGTCGAGGCTGCGCGATCTGCTGAAGGTGATCCCGGGCGATGACCTCGCGACCGTCCTCGGCCGCGACGTCTTCAGCCGCCTCATGCCGCTCGACTTCGCGGCGATCACTGCGGAGCCCACGAACCCGTCGTTCCCCGAGTCCCCGGTGGTGTCGAAGATCCAGCTCACCGAGGACGTCGACGAGGACGACATCGAAGAGGCGGAGCCGGCGTACTCGTCGACCGTGCGCCGCGTCCGCGCCGCGCACCGCACGCTGACGTCGCCCCCCTCACAGCCCGCGACCGACGACGCGCTCGTCGGACCGACGCGACGCGTGGCGCCCGCCGCGAGCTACGGCGACGCCGCGCCGACGCGCGCGGTGAAGCGCACCGAGAGCTACGCGCCGATGCCGACCCCGGCCGCGGCGCGGTGGCCGTGGGTGGTGGTCGCGCTCGCCGCGATCGCGACCGTCGCGTACGTGGTGTCGATGGTGCGGTGACAGGCGGCAGCGCGTGCGCGCGCCTTCCTGGCACAGCTCGAAGCGAACCTCCCTCGCGGGAGGTCCGTTCTCGCTAGAACCGAAACGCGAAGGACTGGCCCGGCTCGGGCAGTTCGTCGGTGAGGAGCCACCACGCGATCCCGATCGCGACCGTCGCGACGCCGACGCCCGCGACGATCGCGGAGGCGTTCCGCTCGGCGTTGATGCCCTCGAGGTCGGACATGGCGTCGGCGCGATCCACGCCGACCACCTGGCCGGACGCGTTCGTCATCGCGAGCTGGTCGTCGAGGCGGTCGAGGCGCGCGTCGGCGTGAAGGTAGAGCGCACCCGCGACGATCAACGCGGCCGCGCCGACGCCGGTCGTGACGTAGGCGCCGTACGGGCTCGACGGCGGCGGCGAAGTGACCACCGGCGGAGGCGTCACGGTGCGGGCGTCTCCGGGCTGCGCTTCGCGCTCGGCTTCGGCGTCACGGCGCTCCGCTTCGGCGCGCGCTTCGGCTTCGCGGCGCTCGCGCTCGGCGTCCTCGGCGCGTTGCTTCGCGGCCTCCGCTTCCGCGCGCGCGGCTTCGGCCGAGCGGCGCTCCTCGATGAAGCGGATCTGTGCGTCGGCCTCGGCGACGGCGCTCGCTTCGAGTCCGTCGAGTGCGCGGTAGCGGCGCCAGGTGAGGACGGCGGCGTCGAAGAGGTCGCCGTCGGTGTACGCCTTCGCCGCGTTGCGGAGCTGCGCGGGGACCTTCGTCTGCTCGAAGACCTCGACGAACAGATCGCCGGCCTCGCGGAACTGCATCGCGCGGTAGGCGGTGACGGCGGCCTCCATCGTCGTGACGGGATCGCGTTCGCGATCGGAGGGCGCCTCGGCCTGGGCGAGCGCGAGCAGCGTGATGAGCGCGAGCGACTTCATGGCGTCTCCTCGATCAGATCCTCGAGCCGCATCTCGAGGCGGGGGTCGGGCTTCTTCTTCTCGACCGGCGGAGGTGCGCGGCGCGCGCGCTTCGTGCGGGTGCGCTTGGGTCGAGCCTCATTCGTGCGCGCGCGGGGGGCGGGAGCGTCGGAGCCCACCCCGAAGTCGGCGCCTCCCCGGTCGGCGCCCGAGCCGAGCGCGCCAGAATGGGAGCCATCCCGGCGAGCGCCCGCGCCATCGCCCGGAGCGCTCGGCTTCGAGCTCGCAGCGCCCGACGCCGCGCCCGCGCCATCGTTCGCCATCTCGGAGCCACGCGATCCGATACGCCGGTCCGTCGTGTCCGCACCGTCGTTCGCCATCTCGGAGCCACGCGATCCGATGCGCCGGTCCGTCGTGTCCGCGCCGTCGGTCGCCGTCTCACCGGCGCCCCGGTCCGCCGTGTCCGCGCCGTCGTTCGCCGCCTCTGCGCCCGGGTCCGCCGCGCCCGCGCCGGCCCGCGCGGGCTCCGCGGTCCAAGCGCCACGCCCCTCGTCGCGCGCGCGCGCCTCGACCCGCCCGCCGCCGTTCACCGGTCCGCGCTGCAACACGTACGTGACCAACGCCGCCGACACCACGAGCGCCGCGCCGCCGACCACCAACGGCCAACGCGCCGCGCGCCGCGGCGTCGGCACGAAGCCGGTCCCCGCGACCGGCGTCGACATGTGGCTGATGTGTTGCTCCACCGGCGCGTCAACCGACGACGCGATGAAGCGATCCGCGCGCCCCTCGGCACACGCGGCCAACGCGTCGCGCATCGCGCGCGCGCTCTCGAAGCGCCGCGCCGGATCCTTCGCGAGCACGCGCTCGAGCACCGACTGAAACCCCGGCGAAAGCTGCGTGCGCGACTTCGCGGCGAGGCTCGGCAACGCTTCGAAGGCGTGCATGTAGAGCGTCTGCGGATCGGACGCGCCCACGAACGGCAGCTCACCCGTCACGAGTTGGAAGAGGACGACGCCCAGGCTGTACAGATCCGTGCGTGCGTCGACCGGCCGATTCAGCGCGTGCTCCGGCGCCATGTACGCCGGCGTCCCCGGGACACTCGTGTCGCTCGACAACGTCGCGTGCCCACCGCCGAGCTTCGCGATGCCGAAGTCGAGGACCTTCACCACGATGTCGTCGACCGCCGCGCGGTGCAGGAAGATGTTGTCCGGCTTGAGGTCGCGGTGGACGAGCCCAGCGTCGTGCGCCTCCGACAGACTCCGCGTCACCTGGATCGCGATCTCGATCGCCTCCGCTTCCGAGTACGTCGCGCCTCGCTTCTCGCGTGCCTTCTGTTCGGCGCGCAGGGTCCGCCCGTTCAACAGCTCCATCGCGAGGAAGAGCAGCCCGCTGTCCTCCTGCCCGAAGTCGAACACCCGCACCGTGTTCGGGTGCGAGAGCCCGGACGTCACCCGCGCCTCCAGGAAGAACCGCTTCGTCGCGAACGCGTGGTCGCCGTCGGGAGGCGGGTGCAGGATCTTCAGCGCCACGCTCTGCCCCGTCCCGCGGTGCCGCGCCGCGAACACCTGCCCGTAGCCGCCGGCGCCGATCCGCCGCTCGATCTCGTACCGCCCCGCGATCACCATCCCGGGCGCGGGCGCGGGCGCCTCGTCGGGCGGGAGATCCACGAGCAACGTGGCCGTCCGATCGCGTTCGCACACCGGCGCCGACGTCGCCGCGTCGCAGATGGGGCACACGCGACGCTCCCTCTGGCGAGGTGTGGACAAAACCCGGTTACCATAACAAAGGCGTACCCGGGCGGGATACGTGCGCGAGGCACGCAGCGGCGATCACACGCCGCGCGCGCTCGCGCCGCGGATCGCCGGACCGGGCGCACTCAGGACGTGATCCACCTCTACTACGCCAACCGCATCGAGCGGCTCGCCGAGACGTTGGCGCAGAACATCGCCGCGCGGCGCACGAGTCCCCTCGAAGCGCTCCCGATCGTCGTCCCCAACCAGGCCGTGAAGCACTACCTCGTGCTCGCGATCGCCCAGCACAACGGCATCGCCGCCAACCTCGCCTTCGCGTTCCTCCGCGGGATGCTCGAACAGCTCTCCAAGAAGGACGTCGTCAACCACGACCACCTCGCGACGTTCGTCCTCGCGCGCCTCTACGACGACGCCTTCCTCGCCGCCGACGACCTCGCCCCGGTCCGCCGCTACCTCGGCGCCGCCGGCGACGATCCGGTGGATCGCGATCGCCGCCGCCTCGGCCTCGCCACGCGACTCGGGCGCCTCTTCGACACGTACGCGCTCGAACGCCCCGAGCGCCTCGAACAGTGGCGCCGCGGCCGCCCCGCGCAGAGCGCGACCGAGCGCTGGCAACGTGCGCTGTACCTCGCGCTCCCCGAACACGAGACGCTCGCCTCCGCGTTCGCCGACATCGACGCGCTCGACCTCCCGCCCGAGCTGCACCTCTTCGACCTCGCCGTCGCTTCGCCCGTGTTGTTGTCGATCATCGATCGCATCGCGTCGGTCCGCGACGTCTTCCTCTACGCGCTCAACCCGTGCCGCGAGTACTGGGAGGACGTCGCGCGCTTCGGCGTGGAAGCGATGGAGCGGCGCCTCACCGGGTCCGAGCCCGAAGCGCAGGAAGACGATCCCTTCGGCCTCCTCGTCGACACCG
>JAUHYN010001045.1 GCA_030426505.1 bacterium
CAAGGGCGGCATGACCGCCTACTTCCACCACCACCACTACCCCGACGATCTCGACGGCGTGATCCCGTACGTCGCTCCGATCTCCTTCGGCGAGGACCGCCGCTACCAGTCCTTCATGGACGCGATCGGCGCGCCGGACGGCGTGTGCCGGCGACGTGTCCTCGACGTCGCGCGCGCGATCATCATCCGCCGCGAAGAGATCGCCGACTTCTACCGGAGCAACGACCCGACCCTCGGCGCGCTCTCCGCCCGGCTCGTCGAAGCCGGCATCGCGTACGACGCGCTCGGGTTCGAGTGGGGCTTCTGGCAGTACTGGGCCTCGCCCGTGGGCTGCGCGGCGCTCCCGGATCCGCAGGGCCCCGTGGACGCCTTCGTCGGCTGGGTCGAGCTCGACGCCGACAACCTCACGAACCCGCAGCCGAGCCCGACGCTCCCCTACCGCTACCAGGTCGCGAACGAGCTCGGCTCGCCCAGCTACTCGAGGCCCGAGCTCTACCAGTTCGCGCGCGACGTCGACTTCTCGATCCTCCCCACCGGCGCGCCGCCGCCCTGGCCGAACTGGCCGAGGTTCGACCCCGAACCGATGGAGCGCGTGGACCTGTGGCTCCGCCGCGAGGCCCGCGACATCGTCGGCTTCTACGGCGCGTGGGATCCGTGGACGGCGGGCAAGCCGACCATCTCGGAGGACAACGGCGCGCGCCTCTACCTCGTCCCCGAGATCGGACACGGCGCCCAGTTCGAGCTCTTGGGCGGCCCGAATCGCGTCGCGGCGCTCGATCGCATGGTCGACCTCATGGGCGTGGCGCCCGTGCGGAACCTCGTCGGCGACGACGCCGCGCTCCGCCGCCACCAAGCCCTCGTCGACGCCGTCGTCGCGGCCGAACGTCACTGACAGACGCGCGCCGCGAAGCGCGGCCGCACGAAGTGGACGTCGACCGGCTCGTCGCGCGGACGGAACGCCACCGCGAAGCCGTCGTCACCGACCTCGGTGATCGCGCGCGCGTCGTCGCCACCGACGTAGACCGTGTCGCACGCCTCGCCGCTGTCGAGCATCTCGATGACCAGGCCCTCGCCCGCCGTGACGACGAACAGGCTCGGCGCGACGTCCACGAGGAAGAGCGGTTGGAGCGCGCCGGTGCCCCCGAGCGGCGACCACTCGTCGAGCGAGGTGTCGTGCGTGAGGATCACGCCGGTGTTGGTGAGCACCGCCGCGCCGAACACGGTCGAGCGCGTGATCGTCACGACCTTGTCGAAGAACGGGATTACCGCGCGCTCGATCTCCGTGTCCTGCGCGACGCGCCGCACGACGCCGTGTTCGACCGGCCCGGCGTAGAGCGCTTCGTCGTCGGCGACCCGGAGGATCGCGCCCTTTTTGGCGACCACCGCGCGCTCGGGGATCGAGACGTTCGTGGCGACGCCGTCGACCACCTCGAACATCTCGCCGCTCTCCAACAGGACATCGAAGCGCTCGCGACCGTCCGCCGTGATGCGCCCGTCGGTGTGGACGTACGTCCCGATCGAGGACGTGTCGATCCGCGGGAGGCATGCGCCCGGCGTGATCGTCTCGAGATCCGACGCGAACCCGAGGCACCCCTCCTCCGACGTGACGAACGCGTAGCGCTCGGGCCCGAGGCGCTTCACCTCGACGTACGGCGCCGCGCCGCGTTGCTCCTCCCAGACCGGCGTCACCCCGCCGTCGCGGGACACGCGGAAGAACCGGCCGTCGCGCAGGCCGAGGAACACGCTGTCGGCATCGAACGACTCCAACGTGCGCGGCTCTCCGAACACGCCCTCGAGCGTGACGATCTCGACGTCCACGTCGCTGCACGGATCGCCGCCCGTCACGGCCAGGCGCACGTCACTCACGCGCGGCGGCGGTTCGGCGAGCGGCGTCCAACCGCCGCCTTCGCCGAGCGCGGCGGTGAACACGCGATCGGTGTCGGGGAGCGCCGGCCCGTCGGCGTCGAGGCCGATGCGACCGCTCGTGAGCTGCAGGCCCTCGAGGAGGCACGTGTAGAGGAGGACGTCGACGCGCGCGTCTTCGGTGGTGTCGACGTCGACGTGCCACGCGCCGGCTTCGAGATCGACGGCGAGGACTTGGCGCTCATCGCCGTGAACGACGACGATCGCGGAGCGCGCGTCTTCGAGGGGCGGCGGCGCGAGGTACCGATCGTCGGCGCCGCACGCGGCGATCCCGACGACGAGGGGCGCCCACCGCTTCACACGGCCGATCCTACTCGGGTGGTCAGCGCGAGACGACCGTCCACAGGGGGACGCCGTCGATCACCTTCTCCTCGAGGACGGGATTCGCGCGGTAGCGCAGCAGATCGTTGCCGTAGCGCAAGAAGCGGCGCTCGTGCGTGATGACGACCAGGTTCGCGCTGCGCTCGTTGTTGACGACCTGGATGTCCTTCCTGAGGTCGCCCGCGATTCGGTACCACTTGTACGTGCGGACGTACTCCCAGTTGTTCGGGAGGAAGTGGACGCGCGCGTTCTGCGGAGCGTTCGCGTTCAACCAGTCGACGAGGTCGCGGAACGCGATGTCGTAGTACTGGCGCTCGAAGCCGGTCTGCACCGCGCCGCGCAGGCCGCCGACCGCCGCGTTGTACTGAGACAGCGCGTAGGGCCCGAAGCGAATCGCTTGTGCGGTCGTCGACACCAACGCGAGCGCGAGGGCGCCGATCGCGACGCGGCGCAGCGGCCCCGCTGCGCGCTCGTAGAGCCACAGCCCGCCGTACCCCGCGAGCAGACACCAGAACGGGAAGAACGGCATGAACAGCTTCGCGCCGCCGTACTTCGCACCGCCGGAGAACGCGACCACGCAGATCGAGACGATCGCGTTGAGGATCGCGAAGAGGAGGAGATCGCCGGCGCGCTTGTCGTCGTCGTCGGGAGCGATCGGGTGCTTCAGGCGATACGCGATCGGCTTCCTCGAGGCCTGGATCCCCACGAGCGCGAGCGCGGTGATCGCGAGTGGCACGGTGATCGTCGCCATCGTGAACATCGCGTGCCACGGCGCGAACGGCGCCTTGTCGTAGACGCGCCCGAAGTACAAGAAGTAGATGCCGTAGTGGTTGAGGTGGAACGCGACGTACTCGCCGACCCGTTCGAACGTATGCGTCCACAGCCACGGCCACGACGCGAGGAACACCAGCGGTCCGATCGTCGCCATCGTCACCGCGGCGAGCGGGATGTTCGGGAGCGCGACGGTCTTGCCCGAGCCGCCGCCCTGCACCTCGGAGCGGCGGGCGCCGCGCCGCACGACGAACGCGAAGATCAGGTATGGGATGACGAGGAACGGCGCGTTGAGCTTCGTCGCGCTCGCGAGGCCGAACACGACGCCGCACCAGATCGCCGCGCGCCGCGAGCGCTCCGCCGCCAACGCGAGCGCGGCGGTCGCGAGGTACATCGCGGCGACCGGGACGTCGAGCGTCGCCGCGTGG
>JAUHYN010001046.1 GCA_030426505.1 bacterium
CCGTCGATGGCGTAGGAGAACGACGCGATCAGGCCCGCGCGCTTCTTCAGCTCGAGGCGTGTGTCGGTGCTCGTGGCGGGCACGTCGAACTTCGCCTGCGACTCACTGCGCGGCTCGGCGCGGGCTTCGGGGTGACCGGTCGTCATGAACGAACCTCGGCCCCATCATGGTGGTCGGCGGTCGCGTTGGAAAGGCCCCACGGTTGGCGCGCCTGGAGTGCGTCGATCGTGGTCTCGCCGCGCGCGATCTCTCTCGTCGCCGCGTCCCAGATCCGCCAGCTCAGCTTCGGGACGAAGAACGGCTGCGACTCGACGAAGATGCAGCGGAGCTCGCCCGGCTCGAACCGGCAGGCGGACTGGACCGCCTCGAGCAGCCGGTGATCGTGGAGGTGGCCGTCGCCGAAGTTCCACCCGATGACCACGCCCGCGACGATCTCGCCGTCGAGCCACTCGTACGCGTCGATGTCGTCCACCGCCTGCGGCACGAGCATCGTGAGGAGGCGCCCGTGCAGGTGCATCGCGCGGAACGCGACGACCTTCGAGAGCATCGCGACGATCGTCTCGTGATCGTAGAAGCGCGTGAGTTGATCGTAGACGCGCGGCGCGGACTTCGTGAGGTGCGTGTCGAGCTTCTTCGACGCGTCGCCGCGGAACAGCCACACGCTGTAGGCCCAGTTGCCCGCGTAGTAGCGCATCGACATGAGGAACGAGACGAACTGGGGGAAGCGGTTGCCGAGCACGGGGACGAGCACGAGCGACAGCGCGAGGATCACGAGCAGCGGGATCGAGCCGACCGCGCTCACCGACACGGGCGCGTGCGCGCCGAACAGCAGGAACGCGCCGTAGACCATCACCACGTTCCACTCGATCGGCACGCCCATCGGGACGTTGCTCGTGATGAACGTGTGGAACGCGAGCATGGTCGCGAGGCCGAACAGCGTGAGCGGGCCGCCGTCGCCGACGAGCAGCACGATCGGGAACACGTACTCCACCACCGTCCCCGCGTGCGCGAGGATCGTCGCGAGGCGGGAAGGGCGCAGGTCGTCCGGGAAGGCGACGTACATCTTCTTGCGGAAGAAGCTCGGCACCCACGGGCTGTTGCTCATCATCACGCAGACCACCGACGGGAAGTGCTGGTTGAGCTTCGACGTCGCGGCCCACCACCACACGGCGACCCAGACCAACTTCAACGCCGCGACGGGCTCCGTCGCGAGCGCGAAACACAACAGCGCGATCGCGTAGTGCTCGGCGCGCGTCGCGAGGAAGATCGTCCGGTCGAGCACACCGAGGAGCGCGAGTGGCGCCAACACCGAGGCGATGTGCGTGGCCGTGATCGTCGGCGACCACAGCGCATTCGCCGCGGCGCCGCAGAACGCGAGGTACACGATCACGTCGAGGATGGTGCGACGGGGGCCGCCGAGCAGCGGTGACTTCAGGGTCCCCGGCCGCAGGTAGTAGAGCAGCCCGCCGAACGGCGGGAAGTAGCGCCCGGTGAGCGGGCCGCTCCCGCAGCCGAAGCCGAGCCCCTCGTAGAGCATGCTCCAGAGCACGGCGCGGAGGAGGGCGTCGGGCGTCTTCCACCACTCGGCCGTCGTCGCGACGCGCGCGTTGAGGAACCACCACACGCCGACGTAGCCGGCGATCTTGAGGACGTACGCGAGGTAGACGGAGATCGGCGCGCCGTACCCGTGCAGCGCCCACGCGCCGCACACCATCTTCAGCCGCGTCTCGAACGGCTGCTTCTCCCACTCGGCGACGTCGTACGGCGGCGGCCTGGGTTTCAACATCCGAGGCGCCTCGCGGCGGAGCGCGCCGCCCAGTAGCCGCACATGCCGTGGACGCCGCCGCCCGGGGGCGTCGAGGACGAGCAAAGGAACAGCTTCGGGTTCGGCGTGCGGTAGGGATCGAGCCGCGCGACCGGGCGGAAGAACAGCTGCGCGAGATCGGCCACGCCGCCGGTGATCGCGCCGCCGACGTAGTTCGGGTTGTGAGCAGCGAAGCGCGACGCGGTCATCGTGTGCCGGGCGAGGATACGCTCGCGAAAGCCCGGCGCGAAGCGCTCGACCTGCGCTTCGATGGCGGCGGTCTGGTCGACGTCCGAACCGGCCGGGACGTGGCAGTACGCGTAGCCGGTCTGCTTGCCGTCGGGGGCGCGGGTCGGATCGAGCTGGCTCTGCTGGCAGAGGATCAGGAACGGCCGCTCGGCGTGTTCGCCGCGCCAGACCGTGGCTTCGCCCGCCGCGATCTCCTCGAACGTCCCGCCCACGTGGACGGTCGACGCGTCGAGGCACGCCGGGTCGCGCCAGGGGATGGGGCCGTCGAGCGCCCAGTCGACCTTGCAGACGCCGGGGCCGTACCGGTAGCGCGCGACGCGATCGCGGTAGCGCGAAGGGAGTTGTTCGCCGGCGATGGCCACGAGCTGCGACGGGTCCGTGTCGAAGAGGTATACGTCGGCGCTCGGCAGATCCGACATCGACGCGACGCGACGGGTCGTGTGGATCACGCCGCCCTTCGAAGCGAGGTAGCTCGCGAGCGCCTTCGCGATCGCGTCCGAGCCGCCCTCGGCGACCGGCCAGGTCTCGACGTGCCCGGTGACGCAGAAGATCAACCCGAACGCGCCGGTCATCATCTTGTCGAACGGGAGCACGCCGTGCGCCGCGCACCCCGCGAACAGCGCGCGCGCGCGGCGGCCGGAGAAGCGCCGCGCCACGCGCTCGGCCGACCACACGCCGCGGAGGCCGAACCGCGCGAGGAGGAGCGGCGCGCTCGGGATGCGGAGCGGCGCGAGCGCGCCCGCGAGGAAGGCTTCGGGGCGCGCGACGAACGGCGCGACGAGGCGGCGGTACGCGTCGCCGTCGTCGTCGAGGCCGCGCGCGGTCGCGTCGAGGTCGAGGACGTGGAGGACGGCGTCTTCGTCGTCGAGTGGGTGCGCGAACGACGCGAGAAGTTCAAATCGCCAAGGTCCCAATTCGTTGTTTTGCCCCAACTGCCGGATCAGTTGCAGATCCGCAGGCAGCGCGAGAATGGACAACATCTCAAGCGTACTTTGGCTTTCCGGACCAGGCGTCTCCGCGCACTTGCGACAGAAATCCAACAACCACGGTTCTCCGGACCAGGCAGCGGCGTGGATTGCGGCCCGGCGAACATCGGGATCTTCATCCCGCACGCCATCTTGAAAGGGACACATAGCCGCCCCGCGTCTTCCTCCGACGGGTGCGGAATCACCTAAAGTAACGATGAAGTGAGTCTGGCCCGCTTCGACCCGATCACCGGTATTCAACAGCGTCTTGGAAACCTTGATACCATTGACCGATGTGCCACCGGTACTATTCAAATCACTCAATACCCAGCCTGATGGTTCATCGGCGAGCTTAAAATGCATCGCGGATAGATGTGGGTCTGCGATCACCAAATCCGATTGCTCGGTTCGTCCGACGCAAATG
>JAUHYN010001047.1 GCA_030426505.1 bacterium
TCGCCGAGTGCCTCGATACCACCGTCGCCTCCGTGAACAGCGCGTTGCAGCGCGCCCGCGCGCGGATGGGGGAGGGCGCCGTGGAGTCGGGCCCCGCGGAGCTCACCGAAGCGCAACGGGCGCTCCTCGATCGGTACCTCGTCGCGTTCGAGGCGTTCGACGTCACCACGCTGACTTCGCTCCTCCGCGAGGACGCGACCTTCTCCATGCCGCCGTTCGCGTTGTGGCTGCAGGGGCCGGAGGAGGTCGAAAAGTGGCTCCTCGGTCCCGGGTGCGGGTGCCGCGGCTCGCGCTTGATCCCGGTCGAGTCCAACGGCGCGCCGGCGTTCGCGCAGTACCGCGCGGACCCGAACGGCGGGCACGCGCCGTGGGCCTTGATCATACTCGAGCTCGACGGCGATCGCATCGGAGGTTGGAACGCGTTCCTCGACACCGAGACGCTGTTCCCGCGCTTCGGGCTCCCCGAACGGCTCGACTGAGATCTTTTTTCGAAGCGACCGATGATTCTCGCGGTCCTCGTCAGTCCTAGGGGCATGACGATTCGCAACGCGACCCCCTACCTCATCCTCGACGGCCAAGCGGAGCGCGCAATCGCGCTCTACCAAGAAGCGCTCGGCGCCGAGACGGAGTCCTTCCAGCGCTTCGGCGCGTTCGACGACAGCTGTCCCGAGGCGCAGAAGCACCTCGTGATGCATGCGGCCCTGCGCATTGGCGAGACGCAGCTCATGTTGAGTGATGGTCCGGGCCACGTGGAGATGCCGGCCGGTAGTCGCGTACAGGTCGCCCTCGACTTCGACGATCTCGATCAGATGCAGGCGAGCTTCGACGCGCTCGCGAAGGACGGGAGTGTCATCCAAGCGCCGTTCGCCGCGCCGTGGGGCGCGATGTTCGGCGCGCTGACGGACGTGTTCGGAGTGAGTTGGATGATCACGTGTCCGCTCGCGGAGACCGCGACGGGTGCGCCGGCTCAGTAGTCGGTGATGCGATCGACCAGCTGAGGTTGGTCCACGAACGGGTTGCGGTTCCGTTGGTGCTCCGCGATGCGTCCGTTGCGCGCGCGCTCGTCGTCGGACGGCGGGTCGGCGCAGTGCCAGCGCCGCAGCGTGGCTTCCTCCTCGGGCGGGATCGGGAGCTCGTAGCGCGTCGCGAAGTAGAAGTGCGCGCGCGCGATGTCGCCGCGCGTCCCGATTCGGACCTCGAAGACGTCCGGCCGGCCATCGACGCTGGGTCCGAGGAGAGAGCCGCCTTCGCTCCACACGCAGGACGGTTCGCCGCCGCCGTGTCCGCAATCGACGTCGCCGAACTCGTGGACACCGCGCGTCCCGTTGGCGTCGGCGATCGCCGGGAAGAGGTGGTGCAGGTCGCCCTCGGCCGGGAAGGTCTC
This sequence comes from bacterium, assembly GCA_030426505.1. Classification (GTDB taxonomy): domain Bacteria; phylum Myxococcota; class Kuafuiibacteriia; order Kuafuiibacteriales; family Kuafuiibacteriaceae; genus JAUHYN01. The sequence goes on from JAUHYN010001047.1 coordinate 1,385, forward strand.
TGCGCCATCGCTGCGCGGCCAGCTGTGTTCAGTGGTGATGGTCGCGTCGCCGGTGCCCGGGGAGCGCGTCCCGTCGGCTTCGACCTGCACGCCCGTGTACGCGCACGTCACGCGGTTGTCCGCGTCGACGTCGACGTCGCCCGTGATGCCGTACATGAGGTTGCGCGCGGCGTCGTAGCCGAAGCCTCGCGAGCCGTCGGTCACCAGCGCGTGGAGCGCGTCCCGCAGCGCGCGCTCCTCGAGATCGATCACGGAGGCGTAGAGCGCGTCCTCCGTGGTGGTGTCGAAGTCGCAGGTGGTCGACGTGTTCGTGCCGGCGTCGCGCCGCGCGTTCGCGCCGGCGTCGCGGTCTTCGGTCGCGCCCGCGTCGCGCGCGGCGCCGCCGTCAGCGCGCCGACCACCGTCGCGCGCAGCGCCGCCGTCGGGGTCGACGCCGCTCTCGCCCGCGCACGCCAACATCGACGCGACGACGAACGGGAGGAGGTACGGTGCCCGGTGGCGCACCGTGCAGGCGTACGCATCGTGGGGACTCGACGCAACCGACATCGGCGCAGTCGCAGATCCCACGATCGCTGGTGAGCGCGGGGGCGATCGCGTTCCTCGCCTCACCGCAGCTCGCGGTGCAGCGGGCCTTCGAAGCGGGCGCTCGGGAGTGCGATGGGAGTCGACGGGACCGTCATGTCGACGGCGAAGGCCGGGACGGACCTGGCGTCGGGCCGGCACTCGGCGATCTCCTGGCGGGAGGCTACGGTGATCGTCGAGACGGTGGTGTCGTCGCGGCGAACGCGGAGCGTGGTCGGATCGTCGACCGTCCTGAACACCATCCGCGGTTCGATGAAGGTCGGCGAGATGATGTAGCCGGTGCCCGTGCAGTCCGCGCTCTCGTAGAAGACCGGGACGAACACCCGCGACGGGCCGGGGATGCCGAGGTCGATGTCGATGCGCCAGATCAGGCCCTCCTCGTCGACGTACTCCGGTCCGATGCTCGAGTTCTCCACCGGGACGATCACGTGCCCCGCCGGTGCCGGCCCGACGACCTGACCCGCTCGATCCACCCAGACCATCACGGGGCCGGCGTCGCCGGGGAGGGCCATGGGGCCCGTAGGTCCGGTCGGACCCATCGGACCGGTGGCGCCCGCGGGTCCGGTGGCGCCGGCCAAACCCGTCGGTCCCGCGGCGCCCGTTTCGCCGGGCGGTCCCGTCGGCCCAGGTGGTCCGGGGATCGGATCGGAGTCGCAACCGAGTGTGACGAGGAGGGCTCCGAGGAGGACGCGACGCGAGTTCATCGCGCCACTCTACGGGTGATGGCGCGCGCTCGGTCCACGGAACTCACCTTCGATGACTTCTGCGTTCGCGCCGCATCCACGCCGCGCGGGGCAATATGACGCGCGTGTCCGAATCGTGTCGCGCGGAGCGCGGTGAGCTCCGTGGTGTCGAGGCGGATCAGCGATTGCAGAATGGGTACGTGAGGAGGTTCGCACATGACACCCGAAGCCTGGTCCAACAAGGACGAGCGGCAATATCAACACGTGAAGAAGAGTGAGAAGGCGCGAGGGCGCTCGACCGATCGCGCGAAGGAGATTGCCGCGCGCACGGTGAACAAGCAGCGCCGCACGGAAGGGCGCACGCCTTCGTCGACGACGCAGGGCACCGGCAACCCGAGGACGTCCCTCGAAGAGCGCACGAAGCAAGAGCTCTACAACCGCGCGCGTCAGCTTCACATCGCGGGGCGGAGCAGCATGGACAAGGGTGAGTTGATCGCAGCGATTCGCAAGCGAGGTTGACGCTGACGCCATCGAGCCCGCGCTGTGGCTCACACTTCACATCGAGCCGAGCCTCATCGTCGGCTCGCACGATACCAACACCCTGCGGACGCGCGCGACGATCCCCGCCGAGAGGATCACCACGTCATGCCCAGTCCCGCTCCCGCCCGTCTCATCATCGTCACCGCGCTCGTCGGTGCGCCGGTCGCCCTCCCCGCGTGTGGCGGCACGGAGGCCGATTTCGAGGAGATCGAAGCCGTCGAACAATCCGCGCTCGTCGTCTCGTCGAAGTGC
>JAUHYN010001048.1 GCA_030426505.1 bacterium
CCCGCGCGGAGATCGAACAAGACGCCGGTCGCCGTCTCGTCGGACGACTGGACGCTCATCGTCTGGTTGTAGAGCCCGAGCGTCGCGGCCGAGGACAGCTCGATCCCCAAACACGTCGCGTCACCGGGGTACAGCGAGATGCGCGCGTCCGCGAGGTTCGGGAACAGCCCGCGGCTCGTGTGATCGATCGAAAGCGACAGCCCCGGGCCGCCCCCGCACGCGCTCAGCGCGAGCGCGAGCGCGGCTATTGGAAGTCCACGACGAGGCATCCGCCGTCCCCCCGTTCACAGTCGCTGCTCGAGCCGCTCAGCGCGATGATCGCCACGACCGTCGCGACGGCGACGACGCCCGCGCCGATCCCCACGAACACCCACGGGCTCGGCCCGTCGTCCTCCGGCGGCAGCTCGGTCACCGTCGTCACGCCCTCGGTGGGCGGCGGCGGCGGCGGCGGCACCAGCTCGATGGTGTCCGGCGGGGGCGGCGGCGGCGGAGGCGGCGACGTGGTCGGCAGCGAGCCCTTCACCCGCGCGATCGCGATCTTGGTCTTCGGCGACGTCCCGTCCGGGATCTCCACGTCGCGGTCGAGCGTGAGCGCCTGAACGAACGACGCGTCCGCCGCCTTCGCGTCGCCGAGCTCGAAGTCGAGCATCCCGAGGTACAGGAACGCGCGCGCGCGTTCGGCGTCCGTGAGATCCTTCGCCTGGCTCGCGGCGGTCAGCCGCTCGCGGGCGCGGTCGATGTCGAGGTTGTCGTAGAACGCGATCCCGTCTTCGAGATCGCGCTTGCCGTCGGCGAGCGCCGCGCTGGGCACGAGCCAGCACGCAAAGACGATAGCTGCGGTGCGCCGCACGAGGTGGAGCTTACTACGGGCGTTCAGGCTTCGCCGGAGAGCGCAGAGCGGAGGCGCTTCTGGATCGACTTCTCGAGGAGGTCGGGCTTCACGCCGGCCATCTTGGCCATCATCCCGAGCTTCACGACGACCGTGACCTTGTCGGACGTGACGTTGACGTCGCCCGAGGCACCGGTGCCCTTCAAGGCCGCCTTCGCCCCACTCCACTCGAGCTTCATACCGTACTTCGAGAGGTCCCCCTCGAAGCTGGCGAGCGACTTCTTGGCGTCGTCGATGGAGAGCGCGTGCGATTCGGTGACCGTAATCGTGCTCATGGGTCGACGCCTTACTTGAGCTTCTTCTCGACGAAGAGCACGTGCTTGCGCGCCTTCGGGTCGTACTTCTTGAGCTCGAGCTTGTTGGTCATGGTGCGGCGGTTCTTCGTCGTGATGTAGAAGAATCCAGTGCCCGCCGAGGACTCCAGCTTGATCTTTTCGCGGCCGGTCTTTGCCATGGTCGAGCCTGGCTATCCGATGTCCCCCGAATCAGCAAGGGGATTTCGAACCGCGGGCGCATCGCGCCAGCTTCACAGCCGCGCTTCCATCCGCACCGTGGGCCGCTGACCCCGACAGGGGCGGATCTCCCCGATGATCGCCGCGCCGAGCTCGGCCGCGAGCTCGTCCGCTCGCCGCGGCGCGACCGCCATCAACAGGCCCCCGCTCGTCTGCGGATCCGCCGCGAGCCGCACCGCCGCCCGCGGGACGGTCTTCGCCGGCGCGAACTGGCGGCCGTAGCCCCTCAGGTTGGTCTCGGTCGGCCCGACCTCGACCCCCGCCGCGAGGTACTCGAGTACGCCCGGGAGCGTGGGGAGCGCGGAGGCGTCGAGCATGACGTCCACGTTCGAGGCCCGCGCGACGTTCAGCGCGTGGCCGGCGAGGCCGAACCCGGTGACGTCCGTCGCGCAGCGGACGCGCGCCTCGACCATCGCCGCGCTCGCGACGTCGTTCAGCGTGGTCATCGACGCGACGAGCGCGCGCGTCTGCTTCGCGGTCCTCAGGCCGTTCTTCATCGCCTGGTAGAGCACGCCGGTCCCGAGCGGCTTGGTGAGGAGCAGGACGTCCTTCGGTCGGGCGCCCGCGACGGTCGTCATCTTCTTCGCCGGGACGAGCCCCGTGACGGCGAAGCCGAGCTTGAGCTCGCTGTCTTTCACCGTGTGGCCGCCGATCAGCAGCGCGCCCGCGCGGTGCAGCAGCTCTTCGGCGCCGGTCATCATCGGCCCGAGCGCGCGCGGCGGGAGGTTCTTCGGCACCGCGAGCAGCGTCACCGCCGACATCGGCGTGCCGCCCATCGCGAAGATGTCGCTCACCGCGTTCGCCGCGGCGACGCGCCCGAAGGTCTCGGGGTCGTCGACGATCGGCGTGATGACGTCGATGGTGTGGAGGAGCCCGCGCTCCCGGTCCAGGCGCACCGCTCCCGCGTCGTCGACCGTGTTCATGTCGACGAGGATGCGTTTATCGGTCCGCCGAGGGAGCGAACCGAGCATGGCGGCTAGGTCACCCGGACCCAGTTTGGCCGCTCACCCGCCCGACAGGGCGTATTGGGTGAGACGGATTCGCTTTCCCATGTCCGCGAGTTAGGCGACCGCGACGTCCGTGGCAAGGGGGAGCTCAGGTGAGCGCACCGAGCCCTTCGATCGCCCGCGCGGTGTGGACGCGGCCGAGGCGGCGCGCGTCGGCGAGCGCGCGGTCGAGGTCTTCGGCGCGGTCCACGTCGTAGCCGACGTCCAGCTTCACGATCGCCAGCTCGGCGCCGTCGGCCGCGCGTTCCGTCGCGGCCATGACGTCGGGGGTGGACCAGGGGATGCCTTCGAGCAGCGCGGCGTGCGGTCCGGCGAGGCCGATCAGATCGTAGCCGCCGTCCTCGGTCGGGCCGAACACGGCGTCGTGGGTCTCGAGCGCTTCGAACGCGAGGCCGAGGCGGCCGGGCGCCATCGTGGGCGCGTCGCTGCCGAGGATCACGACTCGAGTCGCGGCGCCCATGTCGCGCGCGTGGGCGATGCGCGCGCCGAGCCCGTCGCCGCGCTGCGCGACGACCTCCCACCGCCTCGGCGCGAGCGCGCGCGCCGCGGTGAGTGTGTCGCCCTCGGCGAGCGCGCAGGAGAAGACGTGGCGCGCGTCGGGCGCGTCCGCTTCGACGAACGCGAAGACGTCGGCGAGGAACGCGCGGTAGAGGGTGGCGGCCTGCGCGCCGGTGAGCGGTGGACACAGCCGCGTCTTCACGCGGCCCGCGCGGGGGATCTTGCCCATGACGACGACGGCGCGCGTCACTGCATCACGCACTGGAACCCTTGCGCCGTCATCAAGCAGGCGCTCCCGGGCGGGCACGCGAGCGGATCGCTCGGATCGCACATCATCCCCGGCCCGCCGACGCCGCCGTCGCGGCCGATGCCGTCGCCGCACACGGTCGACACGCCGCGCCCGCCGACCATCTGCGGCGTACACTGCAGCGGCGGCGCGCACGCCCCCGCGACGTTCGGGTCGCACGGCTCGCCCGCCCCCGCCGGTTCGGAGCACCCGCAGCGCGCTTGCCCGCCGACGATCGGACAGGTGCAG
>JAUHYN010001049.1 GCA_030426505.1 bacterium
CGTAATGGCCCGTCAGAACGTTGAAACAGGTGGTCTTGCCCGCGCCGTTCGGCCCCATGATGGCGTGCACCGCGCCCTCCTCGACCGAAAGCGAGACGTTTTCCAGCACCACCCGGGCGCCAAAGCGTTTCTGGATGTTTTTCGCTTCGAACAGGGCCATCACGCGCTCCGCTTCTTGGGGGCGGGGGCCGGGCGGCGGGAAAGACGGGCGCGGATAGCGTGCGCCAGCCCGGCGGCGCCTTCGTGTACTGAGGTGGCCGCTCAGTCCGGCAGCAGCGCCAACACCGCCGCGAACTCATCCGCTTCGGTCGCGCGCTTGTCCTCCCGGTACCGCTTCACGCGCGCGAACCTCAACGCGACGCCGCCCGGGTAGTGCGGGCTCCGCTGCACGTCGTTGAACGCGACCTCCACCACGAGCTCCGGCTTCACCCAGACCACGTGCCCCTCGCGCGAAGTCTCGAGCGACAGCAACTTCTCCGTCTGCCAGGCGAGCATCTGATCCGTCATGCCCTTGAAGGTCTTGCCGAGCATGACGAACGCGCCGCTCTCGGGATCCCGCGCGCCGAGGTGCAGGTTCGACAGCCAGCCCTTGCGGCGACCACTCCCCCACTCCACGCCGATCACCACGAGATCCAGCGTGTGGACGTGCTTGAGCTTGAGCCAACTCTTCCCGCGGTTGCCGGCCTCGTAGGTCGCGTCGAGGGCCTTGGCCATGATGCCTTCGTGGCCGCGCGCGAGGGCGCGTGTGAAGAAGGCGTCGGCCTCGCTCGCGTTGGCCGTGACGATGCGTTCGATGCGCTCGTGCTCGGGGAGCGCCTGAGCCATCAACGCGTTGCGCTCGACGGTGCTGCGATCGATCACCGTCTCGCCGTTCACGTGCAGGACGTCGAAATAGTACGTCGTGAGCGGGAGCTTCGCGCGGAGCGCGTCCACGTCGAGCCGCCGCCCGAACCGGCGCATCGTGGTCTGGAAGCTGTGCGGCGCACCGTCGCGCCTGAGGGCGATCGTCTCGCCGTCGAGGACGATCGACTCGACCGGCCACTTCCTCGCCGCCTCCACGATCTCCGGGACGGCGGGCGTGACCTCGTTCATCCGACGCGAGAAGACGCGCACTTCGTCGCCCCGCTTGTGGACCTGCACGCGCGCGCCGTCGACCTTGAGCTCGAAGACCGCCTCGGTGAGTTGGGCGAGCGCTTCCTCCACGTCCTCGGCGGTGTGCGCGAGCATCGGGTGAACGGGACTGAACAGCGCGAGGTCGAAGCGCGTCAGCGCGGCCTCGCCTTCCGTGAGGACGGCGACGGCGATGCCCCCGAGATCGTTCGCGAGCATCTGGGCGCGGCGGATCTTCGCGCCGTCGATCCCCGTCGCCTTCGCGAGGCCCTCGACCGCGATGCTCTCCAGCGCGCCCTGGCGGATCTCGCCGATGAGGAGCCTCCGCAAGAAGACTTGCTCGTCGGGGGTGCCACGCGAGAGCAGCCCCTCGAGCAGCTCCATACGCCGCCGTACGGAGCCGGCGCCGGAGGTCTCGACGATCGCGTCGAGGGTGCGGTGGACGTCGAGGGTCTCGAGCGTGGGTTCCGGGGCGGCGGGGACCTCCTTCGTGTCGCGGAGCGTCGCGTAGCCGATCCCGATGCGGCCCTGCGGGACCTGCCCGGCGAGGTACGCGACGCCGATCGCGATCTCCGGGGGCGGGAGCGCGCGGAAGAGGTCGGCGAGGCGATCGATCTTCTCGAGGCGCTTTCGGGTGCGACCGATGGCGAGCGAGGTGGCGACGAGCTCGAAGAAGCGCATGACCGGCGCCGGAGCATACCCCGGTTGACCCCTAGCCGAGCGGGGCGCTAGGTCGCGAACACATGCGTCGTATCGGAGTCGTCTCGACCCTCACCCTGGCCTTGGCCTGCGCGAGCACCCCCGCGCCGGAGTCGGAGGGTCCCCCGAAGGAAACGGCCGAGAAGGAGGCCTCGATGGAGAAGAAGGCGGAGGCACCCGCGAACCCGTTCTTCGAGGCGGAGTGGAAGACGCCGTACGGCGCGCCCCCGTTCGACCGGATCGAGGAGGCGCACTACGCGCCCGGGTTCGACGAGGGGATGAAGCGGCACGTCGCCGAGATCGAGGCGATCGCGAACTCCGCGGAGGCCCCCACGTTCGCGAACACGATCGAGGCGATGGAGCGCGCGGGTGACTTCCTCGAGCGCGTCGAGAACGTGTTCTTCAACCTCGCGGGTTCGACGAGCACGGAGGGCATCCAGAAGCTGCGCGCCGAGTACGCGCCGAAGCTCTCGATGCACTACGACGCGATCTACCTGAACGACGCGCTGTGGAAGCGGGTGAGTTCGGTCTACGACCAGCGCGCATCGATGAGTTTGGAGCCCGAGCAGGCGAAGCTCCTCGAGGAGTATTACAAGGGCTTCATTCGCGCGGGCGCGCGGCTCGACCCGGAGGCGAAGAAGCGGCTCGCGGAGATCAACGCGAAGCTGGCGAGCAACTACTCCAAGTTCGTCGACAACGTTCGGACGGAGACGGAGAAGTACGCGCTGGTCATCGAGGACGAGAAGGACCTCGAGGGTCTGCCGGAGGAGGTCCGCGCGGCGGCGGCCGGTGAGGCGAAGTCACGCGGCATGGAGGGTAAGTGGGCGTTCTCGATCACGCGCTCTTCGATCACGCCGTTCCTCCAGTACGCGAAGAACCGGAAGCTGCGCGAGGAGATCTACACGGCGTACATCACGTGCGCGGCGCACGGGGACGAACTCGACAACCGCGCGGTGATCCTCGAGACGACCAAGCTGCGCGCCGAGCGCGCGAAGCTCCTCGGGTTCGCGAGCCACGCGCACTACAACATCGACAAGAACATGGCGAAGACTCCGAAGGCCGCGAAGGAGCTCCTCACGAAGCTGTGGAAGGGCGCGCTCGCGAAGGCCAAGGCCGAGCGGAAGCTCCTCCAGGCCGAGATGAAGAAGGACCTCGGCAAGAAGGCGAAGCTCGAGCCGTGGGACTGGCAGTACTACGCGGAGCGCGTGCGGAAGAAGAAGTTCGACCTCAGCCAGGACGAGCTCAAGCCGTACTTCCAGGTGGACGCGGTGCGCCAGGGCGCGTTCGACACGGCGTCGCGGCTGTTCGGGATCACGTTCGAGGAAGTCACGAGCGGCGTGCCGACCTATCACCCGGAGGTGAAGGCGTTCGACGTGAAGGACAAGGACGGAACGCACGTCGGGCTGCTTTACGTCGACTACCACCCCCGCAAGGGCAAGCGCGGCGGCGCGTGGATGAACGTCTTCCGCGGCCAGTCGGCGCTGGACGGCATGGTGCGGCCGGTGGTGGTGAACGTCGGTAACTTCCCGGCGCCCGCGGGCGACAAGCCGGCGCTGTTGGGTTGGGACGAGGTGGAGACGCTCTTCCACGAGTTCGGCCACGCGCTGCACGGGCTGTTGTCGAACGTGAAG
>JAUHYN010001050.1 GCA_030426505.1 bacterium
GACGACGATCGTCTCGTCGACCGTTCCGCTCCCCTCGGGGGACAGCTCGTCGAGGCGCAGGTCCACGTCGGCCGGCTCACCGCAAGACGGGTTGACACACCGAACGATCACCGAGAGCCGCTCGCTCCCGCGCGCCTCCGCGAGGAACCGCAGCGCGAGGTGTTGGCGGTCGCCGCGCGTGAGGAGGGTGGCGTGCTCCGCCGAGAACGGCTCGATCGCCCCCACGCGCGCGACGCACGTGCCCAGCAGCGCGCTGACCTCGCGCGAGGTCGCCGCGCTCGTCGCCAACGAGAGTTCCTCGTGGCCACTGAGCGCCGCGAGCTCGGCGTCGCGGTGCAGCACACCGTGCTCATCGAAGAGCCCGTGGGGGAGCGTCGTCCGCATTCAGCCCCTCACGCGTCGGCGTCGATCGCTTCGCGCGTGTAGCCCTCGTGCTGGATCTCGATCGTCTCGATCAGCACGTCGTTGGCGGACCCCACCAGCTCGCTGAGCGGCGCGTACTTCGACACCCACGCGCGGTGCAGGATGTAGCGCTTCACGGGCGTCGCGAGATCCAGGTCGTAGACGAGGATCTCCACGTCGCGCCGGAAGTCCGGCTCCACCGCGCGCAGGCCCTGGTCCCACTCGTTGCGCACGAGCGCCGTGGCCCAGTCCTCGAACGCGGAGTCGTTGGTGACGCCGCCCTCGAGCGTGACGGGCTCGTAGGTCGCGCGGCCCGGGAGCATCTCGTCGACGGAGCTCGCGCTGTTGCCGGCGCGGAACTTCGCGACCTCGACGCTCGCGGAGAGGCCGGACATCTTGCTGCAGGCCGCGACCTCGACCCCGCCCAGGAAGATCCGGAAGTTGAAGTTGCGAAAAGGGTCCCGCTTCTGAGGGTCAGTGAACCTCGGCATCGAACAGTCTCCTGTGACTGGCTAGAGCTCGAATCCCGGCGTGATCCCTTCGGAGGGATCATGGGGCTCGATCACGAAGCCTTCGTGCGTGAGCTCGACCGAGACGATCGCCACCTCGGACGCCATGGCGTCCAACTTCGGCAGCGCGTCGTAGCGACTGACCCACGCGTTGTGAACGGTGTACTTGCGCGCGCGCAGGCCGCGCGACGGACGGAACTTGTAGGAGTGGAAGTCGTAGACCTCGATCTCGACGATGCGCTTCACCGGCTCCGCCGGATCCACGACGCGCCCCGCCGCGTGATCGAGACACGCCTGAGCCCAACGCTCGAAGCGGTCGTCGATCGCGAGGCCCTGTTCGAGCGTCAGCGGCTCCCACGTGACCCGCTCGGGGTTCGCGTAGCGGTGGAGGTTGTTGCCGCCCTCCCACACCTCGTACGACGACGTCGACCAGCTCAACCCGGACGCCGAACGGACGCCCGCCACTTCCTCCCCATCGAGGAGGATGTGGAACTGGAACGTCCTGAGCGGGTTCCACTGTCGAACTTCGACGGGTCGCACGATCAACCTCCGAGCAGGCTCTTCTGGCTGATCTCGACCACGACGAACTCGGCCGGCTTGAGCGGCGCGAACTCGACGCGCGCGGTGACGATGCCCTGGTCGACGAGCTCCTGCGGGTTCGTGGAGCGATCGCAGATCACCCGGAACGCCTCCTCGGGGCTCGTCCCCTGGAACGCGCCCTGCCGGTAGAGGCTGAACATGAACGCTTCGATGTTCGTCTTCAGCCGCCCCCAGAGGATCGTGTCGTTGGGTTCGAACACCGCCCACTGGATGCCGCGCTTGATCGACGTCTTCAGGAAGATCGCCGTGCGCCGCACCGGCACGTAGCGCCACTCGGGATCCGAGGAGAGCGTCCGCGTCCCCCAGGTCACGATGCCCACGCCGTCGAAGCGACGGATGCAGTTGAGGCTCGCCGGGTTCAAGAGATCCTGGTCCGCGTCGAGCACGTCGTACTGGAGGCCCTGCACCGGCACCGTCGACTCGATCCCCGCCGGCGCCTTCCACACGCCGCGCGTCGCGTCGGTCCGCGCGAAGATGCCCGCGATGTGACCCGCCGGCCCGACGAAGCGCGTCGGGTTGCGGCCCACGCCGAGGACGTCCGAGACCTCGACCCACGGGTAGTACATCGCCGCGTTGCGCGAGCGGTTCGGCAGCGACCGCACGTACACCTCGGCGTCGGCCGGGCTCACCTCGGAGTTGGGGCGCTCCGAACCGGGGCCGTCGAGGATCGCGAAGTTCTCGCCGCGCGCGTCGGCGTACGCGAGCAGTTCGCCCGTGAACGCCGGGTCGTTCTGACCGGGCATCAGCAACATCGGGACGTCCACGCCGTCGAGCGCATGCAGCCCCGTTCGCGCGCCCTCTTCGCCACGGAAGCCCGCCGGCGTCACCGGCGCCGCGCCGTCGTCGCCGTTCAACACCCGCACCGGGTTGCCGTCGTCGGTCACCACCGGGCGCACCGCCGGGTTCAGCGGAGAGTTCACGCCGAAGCCGCGCGACGTCGGACGGAAGCCGAGCCCCGCGAGCACCGGCGGCGTGTCGCCCGAGACGCGCTCCCCGATCGCGATCGTGTTCGTGTCGTAGTCGGCGGCGGCGATCACGCCCGCGTCGACCGCGGCCAACGCGCCGAGCTCGGCGAGCGGCTCGACGGCCATCGCCTGCGTGAGCACGCCGGGGTTGCCGAAGAACTCGACGTCGCCGCCCGCGTTCGCGTGCGCCTCCACGCCGAGCGGCGCGAGCGCGGCGCTGAGCGCCTCCGCCAGCTCGGCCGGCGTGATGAGCGACGGGTCCGCCCCCGCCGGCATCGGCACGTCGATCGGCTGCGCGCCGCCGATCGCGACCGTAACGCCCGCGGTGAGATCCCACGTGTCCGTGAGCGAACCCGGCGACCCGATGACGACCGTCCGGCGCGCGACGTTCGGGTGAATCGTCAGCCGGTCCGCGCCGGCGCGGCCGGGGGTCTCGTTCGCGTTCAGCGCGGTGCCGCCGGTCTGCGTGAAGGTGAAGTAGTCGAGCCCGCGCGTCGCCGCGGTGGTGATCGCGATGTTGCCGCCGGTCAGCCGCACGGTGATCGGCCGACCGCCGACCTGCGCCCCTTCGACCGCGGCCGCGATCGCGTCGGTGAGCTCCTGCGGCGTCACGATCTGTGCGTCCGTGACGCCCGACAGGTCGAGGATCTCGGTCTGCGCGTCGGGGAGCGTCCCGAACGTCACCGAGACCGTCTCGCCCTGCAGGTTCCACGTCCCGCCGGCCGGGACGAGCACCACGGCGCCCTGCGCGAGCGGCTCGAGCCAGAAGCGATCGCCGTCCGGCGACGCGGCGAGCGCGTTCGTGAACAGCTCGTGCAGCTCGGGGAGCGTGACGTCCGGGAACACCCAGCGCCCGTCGCGGCGCTCGCGATCGATCGGGATCGTGAGCGCGCCGGCCGCCGCCTGGTCGAACGGGATCTCGATCCGCGCGGTGTCGGACGTCTCGGTGTCGGTGGTCG
>JAUHYN010001051.1 GCA_030426505.1 bacterium
GTTGGGGATCGCGCTCCTCGCGTCCGCGTTCGCGTTCGCGTGGCGGCTCCGTCGGCGCTCGGTCTTCCTCACGCTGGGGATCGGCGCGGCGTCGCTGTACGCGGCGTGGCTGGCGGACGTCTCGTTCCTCGGGGCCGCCGTGCTGTTCGGCGGTGTCCGGCTGCTCACGCTCCGCGATGTGCGCGCGCGGCTCGCGGACCTCCGGCGCGCTGTGATCGAGAACACGCTGGGCGGGCTCGAGCGGCTGCGATCCGGCTTCGAGACCAAGAAGGCGCGCTTCGAGACGCGCCGCGAGCGCTCGCTGGCCGTGGCCTGGGCGGGGGAGCTGGTGAGCGTCTCGTGGCTGATGGCCCGGCTGTTCCTGCTCGCCGGGGTGGGGATCTGGCTCTGTGTTCGGGTGCTGGAGCTGGTCGCGCTGCTCGGGCGCCCGATTTGAGCGGACCCCTACGTCGCCGAGCGGCGTATCGGGCGTAGGTCCGACCACGCCTTGTACCGTTTACAAGCCGGTCGGTTCTGCGCAGGATGACCACGCTCATGCGACTCGAAGCCCTCGGATTCGCCGTTTTCACGACCGCGTTGCTCGTCGCATGCGGCCCCACCGAACGCGGATCCGACGGCGACTCGTTCTACGATGGCGGCATCGGCGCCGTCCGCGACGGGGGCCCAGGCGCCATCCGGGACGGCGGCCCCAGCGGCACGGGCGAGATCTGCTCGTCCTTCGACAACCTCCAGACCTGCATGTGCGGCCCGGGCCAGACCTGCGGCTCGTGGTCGACCGGCTGCATGTGCATCGGCGACGTCATCGACGCGGGCTTCCGGGACGGCGGCCAGAACATGCCCCCGCGCGACGGCGGCCAGACGATGCCCCCGCGCGACGGCGGGTCGACGACGCCCCCCCGTGACGGCGGCGTGGTCCCCCGGCGCGACGGCGGCCCGCCGCCGACCGGCGTCCCGGTCTACAACGGCACGTGCCCCACGTTCGTCGACCGCGGCGGCAACCCGAACGCCTGGAACTACAACACGATCCAATCGAGCGGCCTGTCGCGGCAGTTCCTCATGACCCGCCCGACCATCCCGAACCCCACGAACGCGCGCGTTATCTTCACCTACCACTGGTGGATGGGGCAGGCGGACTGGGCGATCGACTGGATGGGCCTGCAGAACGTCAACGACGCGTACATCGTCTCGCCGGTGACCGGCCCCGGCGCGGGCAACCAGTGGGTGAACAACGACGTCCAGCTCTTCGACGACGTCCTCGCCTGCATGTACGAGAACTTCGACATCGACCCGGACCGCATCTTCGTCACCGGGCACAGCATGGGCGCGCTCTTCATTAGCGAGCTCGTGCAGCACAAGGCGCAGTACCTCGCGGGCTTCGTCCCGATGTCGGGCGGCGACAACACGCCGAACACCACGCCGCAGTGGCCGATCAACGGCCTGCTGTTGTGGGGCGGCCCGAGCGACCCCTACGGGAACTTCAGCTTCCAGACTGCGTCGCAGACCCTGTCGCAGCGCTTCCGCCAGAACGGCAGCTTCATCATGCACTGCGTCGGCGACTTCGGGCACCAGCTCCCGCCCGAGCCGTGGCTGTTCCAGCCGTTCTACGATCACCACGTGCGCGGGCAGCCGTCGCCGTGGACGGGCGGCCTGCCCGGCGGCATGTTCCCGAACTGGTGCTTCGTCCCTTAGCCTCGCGGCGATGTCCTCCGATCGAGTCGCCGTCGCGACCGGCGGGTGCCAGTGCGGCGCCGTCCGGTTCGCGCTCTACGTCACGCCCGAGAAGGCCCACGCCTGCCATTGCCGCATGTGTCAGCGCGCGGTCGGGGGCGCCTTCGCGCTCCTCGCGGGCGCGAAGAAGTCCGACTTCGCGTGGACGGCCGGCGAGCCCGCGTTCTTTCGCAGCTCCAACCTCGCGCAGCGCGGGTTCTGTCGCGACTGCGGCACGCCGCTGACCTTCGCGTACGACATCCCCGAGGCGCGCATGTACTTCACCATCGGGAGCTTCGACGACCCCGCGTCGATCCCGATCGAGATGCACTACGGCGTGGAGTCGAAGCTCCCGTGGGTGGAGTTCTGCGAAGACGTCGCGGCCGAGGCCACCGGCGCCGGCTCGCCCGCCGCCGCCGAGTTCTTCGCGAAGCTCGCGAGCAACCAGTCCTGAAGCGCCGCGCTACTCGCCGACGACGCTGAGCCGGCCTTCGGTTTCGGTCTGCACGATCGACAACCCGTGGCGGCCGATGCGCTCGCGGATGCGCACGGCGACGAGATCCGCGCGCGCCATCAGGCGCGGGCCGGCGTTGAGGCGCTCGAGGTCGTGGACGTCGGCGCCGGTGCCGACGAGGGCGAGGCGCTCGACGGCTTCGAGCGCGAGGTCTTCATCGGCGGCGACGATCAGCGCCCAGAGGATGGGGCGCGCGAGGCGGAGGAGGTCGGCGTGGTCCACGAGCGCGAAGATGCGCGCCGCGTCCTCGTCGTCGGTCGCGACGAGCTCGGTCAGCGCGGCGAGCGCGTCGCTGCGGCGGCCGTCGTCGCACTCGAGCACACGCCCGAGCGCGGCGCGCGCGCGATCCGGTTCGGCCTGCGTGACGAGCTGCTCGAGGGCGTCGCGCCGGACGCGCGACGGCTCCTCCACCGAGGACGCGAGGAGCTCCAACAGCTCGACCACGTCTTCGCCGACGTGCGCCGCGACAGCGAGGCGCACGCCCACGTCCGGGTCCGTGCGGCCGATCGCGATGAGGCGCAGCTCGCGCTCGGCGGGGAGGCCGGCGGCGAGGAGGTTCGTCGTCGCGATGCGGCGCGCGTATGACGCGGAGTCGCTCGAAGCGATCTCGAACACCCAGTCGGCGAGCGTCTCGGGGCCGCGGTCGAGCTTGGCCGCGCACGCGACGATCAGATCGATCGCGCGCCGCACCGCGCCGGGGCGCCCGTACGTGAACGGGTAGCTCATTCGCAGCACGGCGCCGTCGAAGGTTATGGTCGCGCCGTCTTGGACCCACTGCGCGAGGCCGCCGGCAAGGAGTCCCGCCGCGACGAGGCCGCCGGGTTCGAGCGCCCAGTGGAGGACGGCGTCGGTGTCCGGCCACGGGACGTGGGGGCGGGTCTCGACGACGACGGTCTGCACGCGCGCGCCGACTTCGCGGACGACGACGACGGTGCGCCCGTCGATCTCCTTTTCGAAGCGGTGCGGGAGGATGTTGGTGAGGCGCGGCGCGATCTCGACGGCGCGGTGGTTCCTCGCGACGAAGCCCTCCGACAGCAGGACGTTGCTGAGCGGATCGTCGAGGCTCGGGAGGAGGGCGCGCACGCTGTCGTTCGCGTTCGTCGCGACCCGGTGCAGGGTCGCAATCGTCGCGATCAGGACGGCCAGCGTGACGAGCTCCATTGGCGGATCCTCAGCGTAGACGGACGAGGCCTGCTTTCGCAAAGGGGGCGCG
>JAUHYN010001052.1 GCA_030426505.1 bacterium
CGCCGTCCGAGAAGTTCATCATGGGCGGCATCAACACGCTGCGCGGCTACCTGCCGTTCACGATCGGCCCGGAGCGCCGCGCCCTCCGCAACTCACGCGGCAACGGCGGCCTGGATCCGCGCTCGGACTCGTTCGTGTTCACGGAGGGCGGCAACAAGGAGTTCCTCGCGAACTTCGAGATCGAGTTCCCGATCTTCCAAGCGGTGGGCATCCGCGGCGTCCTCTTCCTCGACGCCGGCAACGTCTACGCGGAGGACGAAAACTTCTTCTACCTCGGCGACAAGATCCGCGACCCGCAGATCGACGACGTGGAGTTCGACTACGGCGACCTCCCGCTCGGCCTGTTCTGGTCCGTCGGGTTCGGCTTCCGCTGGTTCTCGCCGATCGGCCCCCTGCGCTTCGAGTGGGGCATCCCGCTCACGCGCCGCGTCCGCCCGAGGAACGACAGCCGCGCCCTCCTCACGAGCGACCCGGCCGGCCCATTGTTCGAGTTCTCGATCGGCAATTCGTTCTAGCTCGAAACGAACCTCCCTTCGGGAGGTTCGTCTTCGAGCTGTGCCAGGAAGGCGCGCGCGGAGCGCGCGTCTGACGTAGGTGCTAGGCTCGAGCTGTGCCAGGAAGGCGCGCGCGGAGCGCGCGTCTGACGTAGGTGCTCAAGAGGAGCGCGATCAATACAGCGTTTCGATAGTCCACCGTACCTCCGTGGGGCGTCGCCCCGAGGGTTGTCTCGGTGAAGTAGACCGCACCCGCTTCGGCTCTACCAGCGCTGATGACTCGCGAGCGGCGCGACCTGCTACGCTCCTCCCGCAATGCAGACCCTCACGCTCACCGGCACCCCCCGCGAGATGGGCGCGCAGCACGGCGAGGCCGTCCGCGATCGGATCCGCGAGCTGTTCGCGCGCCGGATGGAGAACGCGATCGAGCAGGCGCACGCCTACGGCGGGGTGACGATCGACGAGGCGGGGCTGCTCGCGCTCGCGCGCGGCTGCCTCCCGTTCGTGCGCGCGTACGCGCCCGAGGGGTACGAAGAGCTCGAAGGGATCGCGGCGGGCTCCGGGCAGTCGATCGAGCGCGTGTGGGCGATGAACGCGCTCACCGATCTCCGTGACGTCGCGGCGTTCCATCACCCGAAGGATCCGCCCGACGCCGAGGGCTGCTCTTCGTTCATCGTCCCCGCGTCACGCACCGCGCGCGGCGCGCCGATGGTCGGGCAGACCTGGGATCTGTCCACGAGCAACCTCCCGTTCGTGCAGCTCGTCCGCCGAATCCCGAAGGACGCGCCGCCCACGCGCACGCTCACGACGGTCGGCTGCCTGAGCCTCATCGGCATGAACGACGAAGGCCTCGCGATCGGCACCACGAACCTCCGCACCGTCGACGCGAAGCCGGGCGTCGGCTACCTCGACATCATCCACGCCGCGCTCCGCGAGACGTCCGTCGACGCCGCGGTCGAGCGCATCGTCTCCGCGCCACGCGCCGGCGCGCACTACTACTACGTGATGGATCGAACGGGCGCCGCCGCGGCCGTGGAGTGCAGCGCGACCGACGCCGAGGTGGTCCGGTCGGGCGACACGTACGTCCACTGCAACCACGTGCTCTGCGAGAAGAACAAGGCGCTCGAGGCGAAGGGGACGCCGGTCGCTTCGACCTACCACCGCCAAGAGCGCCTCGCCGCGCTCCTCGATCGCGACGACCTCACCGAAGGACACCTCTTCGAGTTCCTCGCGGATCACGACGGCCGCCCGGACTCGATCTGCCGCCACGACTTCAACGGGATCACGAGCAACGCGGGCGTCGTGATGTCGCCGACCGAGGGCCGGTTCTGGGCCGTCCACGGGCCGGCGTGCGAGGGGACCTGGGCGCCTTTCGAAGCGCACCCTTGAGCCGGCCGCACCATTCATGGGAGACGAAGGGCGATGGTCGACGTGGAACGCATCACGACCACCGCCTCGCTGCTCGCCGCGCTCGACGCGCGCAGCGGTGACGCCGCCGCGAAGAAGGCCTTCGACGACGCGATCTGGGCCGCGCGCGGGCGCGAGGCCGCGATCCTCGTGACGGATCTCTCCGGCTTCACGAAGCTCACCAAGCGCCACGGCATCCTGCACTTCCTCCAGGTGTTCCGGCGCTGCGAGCAAGCCTGCATGCCGATCGTCGCGGCGCACCGCGGCACGCTGATGAAGCACGAGGCCGACGATCTGATCTGCATCTTCGAGGGCGGCGCGCTCGACGCGATCGGCGCGGCGTTCTCGATGCTGCGGACGTGCGCCGAGCTCAACGCTTCGCTCGAAGAAGACGAGCACGTGAATCTCTGCATCGGCGTCGAACACGGGCGCCTCCTCCGCCTCGACGACGACGCCTTCGGCGACCCCGTCAACGTCGCCTTCAAGCTCGGCGAAGACGTCGCGGAGCGCGGCGAGGTGCTGATCGGCCCCACCGCGTACGCGGCCGCGAAGAGCGCCGGGTTCGACTTCACCGGGATCGTCGTGGACGGCCCGCGCGTGGTCGAGACCGGCAACGTCCCCCTCGAACACTGGTCCGCACGGATAGCCCCATGAAACTCGAAGTCAGCCAAACTCTGTTCCTCGTCGTCGACGTGCAGGAGCGCCTCGCGCCCGCCATGCACCCCGAGCTGTTCGGGCCGATGCTCGACAACCTCGGGCGCCTCGGCGCGGCCACGAAGATCCTCGACGTCCCCGCGATCGTCAGCGAGCAGTACCCGAAGGGCCTCGGCGCCTCGGTCGAGCTCGTGAAGACCGCGTTCGAGGGGGTGGAGGCGATCGACAAGACGTCGTTCTCGGTCCTCGGCGAGCCGCGCCTCGAGGCGGCTGTGAAGGCCGCGGGTCGTAAGACCGTCGTGCTCTCCGGGATGGAGACGCACATCTGCGTGTACCAGACCGCGCGAGATCTCGTAGACGCCGGGTATGCGGTCCACGTCCTTGCAGATGCGGTCGCGTCGCGAACGCACAAGAACTACGACGTGGGGCTGGGCCTGATGGAGAAGGCCGGGGCGACCATCACCTCGACCGAGACGGTCCTCTTCGATCTCCTCGGCGCCGCCGGCAGCGACGCGTTCAAGGCGATCTCCAAGTTGATCCGCTGACCGTCCGCGAGGCCGGGACGGGGGCGATCGCGATCCGCCCGTTGTCGGACCCCGCTATGTTGACGGTAGATCGAGAACGCGGGAACGTGCCGGCCGCATGGGGTACGTGCGGGTGGGTTCGGCGCTCGTGGCGCTGGTCGTAGCGACGACCGGGACCGCGTTCGCGCAGACGGCGGGCGAAGACGGGCCGAAGGTCCAGCAGATCCGCGCCGTCGAGCGCGGCGGCTTCGTCCAGATGGACGTCGGCCTCACGTACCTCGTCAACGAGATGAACGACCGCAGCTACGGGCTCGGTCTCGTCATCGGCGCGTTCGGCGGCTACGAC
>JAUHYN010001053.1 GCA_030426505.1 bacterium
TCTTGGCCCCCCGGCTCGGCGCCGGTCGTTGTCCGATAGTCGGGGGGAAACCGCAAGCCTCAACCCGACGCGTTTTCGTGACCGGCGTCGCCTTGCAGAGAACTCGGGAGAACGATACATCCGCCGGTCATGGCCACACGCATACCGCTCCGCTTCGTACTCCTGGCCGCGGCCTCGCTCACGTTCGCTTGCTCCGGCGACGACGACGACGTCGGCGACGACGGCAACCCCCGCGACGGCGGGCGGGTCGAGAGAGACGCCGGCGAATCACCGCGTGACGGCGGCGTCGAAGACGACGCGGGCCCCGGACGCGACGCCGGACCGCGCGACGCCGGACCGCCGCGCGACGGTGGCTCGTCGACGCAGCAGTCGATCGTCTTCCTGCATACGAACGACGAACACTCCAAGCTCCTCGGCGCCGCCCCGAACGTCGACGACTACCCGACCCCGTCGATGATGGCGTCCATCCGCGGCGGCATCGCGCGGCGCGCGACCGTCATGCAGCGCCTCGAGAACGAGGTGAACCGCCTCCCCGGCTCGCCGCCGGTGGTGCGCGTGGGCGCGGGCGACATCGTGATGGGCTCGCTCTTCCACCTCGGCAACCTGCAGTTCGGCGTCGACTACGCGCTCGCGGGCGCGCTGCAGTACGACGCGCTGACGCTCGGCAACCACGAGTTCGACTTCGGCACCGACTTCCTCGCGGGGATGCTCGCGCGCGGAACGCTCGTCGATCCGCTGCAGCTGCAGTTCGGGCCGCTCCAGATCCCGCTCGTGGTCAGCAACATCCGCTTCTCGATGAGCTCGCCGGACGACGACGCCCTCGCGGCGTTCTACGGCGGCGGTCAGGACCAGCCGATCCAGCGCACGTACATCCGTGAGTTCGAAGGCGTGCGCGTCGGCTTCGTCGGCGTCGTTGGCCTCGACGCCGCGCTCGTCGCGCCGTTCAAGCAGCCCGTGAACTTCTCGCTCGCCGTCGACGGCGCGGCGACCTGCACGAGCAACGCCGAGTGCCCCGGCTCGATCTGCATCCCGCCCGCGGACGACCCGACGGCCGGCAGCGGCAACTGCGCGCTCGACCCGACCGGGCAGGACGCCGCGGTCAACTTCCCCGCGCTCGTCGCGGACGTCGCGGGCGCCGTCGCGGAGCTCCGCGCGCAGGGCGTCGACATCGTCGTCGCGCTCAGCCACGCGGGCGTGAACGAGCGTGAGATCGCGTCGCTGCAGATGATGGGTATGGGACTCGAGAACGCGACGCGCTCCGAGGAGATCGTGCTCGCGCTCGGCGTCGACGCCGCGCTCGCGGCGCAGTCTCTCCCGGGCATCGACCTGATCGTCGGCGGCCACTCGCACAGCGCGCTGCAGGCGCCGCTCACGATCGCGAACCCCGGCAGCGGCATCAACACGTACATCGTGCAGGCCGGCCAGTACGGTCAGTGGGTCGGCAAGGTCCGCCTCGATCGCCTCAGCCCGGACGACCCGTGGGAGCTCGACGCGAACTTCTCCGGCCTCGAGCCGGTCGACGGCACCGTCACCGCGCAGAGCAACCTCGTCATCGACGGCTTCATCGACGCGATCGTCATGGGCCTCGAGGAGAGCCCGATCGCGGTCGCGGGCGACGGCCTGATCTTCCCCGGCGAGCAGTGCGACACGAGCGGCGGCAACCCGGTGCTCCCGAACAGCGGCAACTGCTCCGGCGTCATCCCGGGCGCCGTGGGCGGCACGCTCCAGTGCGCCGCGAACCGTCAGCTCGACACGTCGCAGTGCATCCTCGCGCAGGTCGGTAAGGAGGTCTGCGGTGACTCGTCGGTCGCGGGGGCCGAGCAGTGCGACGGGGCGACCATCCCGGTGACCTGCGCGCAGCTCGGCTACGCGGGCGGCACGCTCGGCTGCCACGCGAACTGCATGTTCGACTTCTCGACGTGTACGCCGGACTACCCGTCGATCCTCGAGGTCGTCGCGAACTTCCAGCTCGACGTGGACGAGATGCCGGTGACCTACGATCCCGCGACGAACCAGCGCGGCGATCTGTTCCTCTACCAGCTCGGCACCACGGCGTTCGACGTCGGCGAGACGAACGCGAACGCGGAGTCGAACCTCGCCAACCTCGTCGCCGACGCGAACCGCTTCGCGACGAACACCTTGGTCCCGGCCCGCGCGCAGGATCCGGTGCGCGTCACGATCGTCGCCAACGGCGTCATCCGTGACGGCATCTACCGCGGCGAGACGGGCGCGCTCACGCTCGCCGATCTCTTCCGCGTGTTGCCGCTCGGTGTGTCGCCGGTCGAGAACACCCCCGGCCACCCGCTGATCGACTTCAACCTCACCGCCGCGGAGCTGAAGGTCGTCTTCGAGCTCGGCCTGTCGCTCGGCGCGACGGCGGATTCGTTCTGGCTCGGCTACTCCGGCGCGCGCGTCGAATACGATCCGAGCCTGACGCCGTTCGATCCGGCCAACCCGCTCACGACCGGCTTCGTGACGCTCATCGAGCTCGTCGATCCCGCGACCACGAACCCGTGGGACGACACCAACGCGGTGTACGAGGGCGTGCCGCTCTTCGATCGCAGCAACGGTGGCTTCCCGGATCCGGGTCGCATCGTCCGCGTGAGCACGAACGCGTACATCGGCCTGTTCGCGAACGGGTTCGGCATCTGCCCGCGTCAGAACGACGGCTCGCCGCACCCGCTGTGCGCGCCCTGCACGAACAACAACCAGTGTGTCGCGCCGGGCAGCACCTGCGATACGACCGCCGGTCGCTGCACGGGCGGCACGCCGGTGCCGTTCGCGATCCGCACGACGGTGCCGACGGGGATCCCCGGCTTCACGCAGGAGCTGAAGGAGTTCTTGTCGCTGACCACGTACGTCCGGCGCCTGCCGAACGACGCGCTCCCGGCCGAGTACGACGGCATGGTCCCGCGTCGCCTCTGCTGCGTCGGCGGCTCGTGTGATACGGGCACCATGTGCCCGGTGCAGCCGCAGTAGCCTCGCGACTCGCGCCTCGCGAACGAACGACAACACCTGGGCCTCGTCGAGCCTCGTGCTCGGCGGGGCCTTTGCGTATGAAAGGCCTACCGAAGACATGTCCGACAAGATCGAATCCGTCCTGACCGAAGACCGAGTCTTCAATCCGCCCGAGGCGGTGTCGAGCGCGGCCCACGTCAAGTCGCTCGATGCGTACCGCGCGATGCACAAGCGCTCCGTCGAGGATCCGGAGGGTTTCTGGCGCGAGATCGGGTCGTCGCTCATCCCGTGGATGAAGCCGTTCGACCGAGTGCTCGAGTGGGAAGAGCCGTTCGCGAAGTGGTTCGGTGGCGGTGAGACGAACGCGTCCGTCGTGTGCCTCGACCAGCACCTCACCACGTCGCGCAAGAACAAGGCGGCGATCATCTGGGAGGGCGAGCCGGGCGATCAGGTCACGCTCACGT
>JAUHYN010001054.1 GCA_030426505.1 bacterium
CACGGGCTGGATCAACGACTTCATCGCCAAGTGGACCTCCGACAGCCTCCTCGCGCGCTGGCACTTCCGCGGTTGGGTCATCGGCTACGTGCTGATGGAGGTCCTGATGGCGGCGATCAGCGGCGGCGGCGCGTCGGCGGCGAAGTGGGTCGGCAAGAGCGCGAAGGCGAGCAAGTTCGTCCGCGGCCTCGCCAAGGTCGCGAAGATCGAGAAGGCGCTCGACGCGATCGATGATGTCGACAAGCTCCGCAAGCTCGTGAAGCGGGTCGAGGCGGCGGACAAGGCGACCGACGCCGCGAAGTCCGCCGACAAGGCGACGGACGCCGCGAAGTCCGCGGACAAGGCGACCGACGCCGCGAAGGCGACGGACAAGGCCGAGGACGCCGCGCGACCCGCGGGCGCGATCCTCGCGGGCCCGACCGACGAGCTCGCGAAGGCGGCGAAGCTCATCAAGCCCGAGAAGGGCTTCTTCGATCTCGTCGTGCATGGCTCGAAGGACGCGTTCCACGTCCTGCACAACGGCAAGTGGGTGAAGCTCTCGCACCGCGACCTCGCGACGTTCGCGAAGAAGCTCGGGCACAAGAAGGGCACGCCGATCCGCCTCATCTCGTGCAGCAGCGGCGCCGACCCGGCGGGGGTGGCGAAGAACCTCGCGAACAAGCTCGGGGTCCGAGTGAAGGCGCCGGACGCCACCGCCTGGATCCACCCGAACGGGAAGATCACGCTCGGACCGTCGCCGGCCAAGAACACCGGTAAGTGGATGGACTTCGACCCCGGGCTCGCCAAGCCGAAGCCCGTGAAGGCCGCGTCCGCGGTCGATGACGTCGCCGAGGAGGGCAAGGACGCCGTCTCGGCGGGCAAGAAGGCGCAGGACGACTTCGAGGGGCCGCTCCGCGGCGAGACCTACAAGTTACCGGGCGTGAAGACCAAGCGCTTCAAGTACAAAAAGCGCGCGCGCGACGCCTACGAGACCCTGCGAAAGAAGTTCGACAGTTCGGTGCGGAGCAACTTCTGCAAGTGGATGGTCGAGACGGAGGAACGTGTGGCTCAACTGAAGAAGGCGGGGCTGAAGAAGGCCGACATCGCGCGGCTGAAGAAGGGGAAGGTGCCGAAGGGCTACCAGATCCACCACAAGATCCCGATCGATGACGGAGGGGACAACAAGTTCACGAACCTCGTCGCGATCAAGAACGAGCCCTACCACAAGGTCATCACCAACGCGCAGGACGCGGCCACGAAGGGGCTCGCGGTCGGCGCGAGCCGGATGGTTGAATTGCCCGTGCCGGACGGGTTCATCTACCCCCCATGACGCGACCGAAGTACACCGAGTTGCTCGAGCGGATTCGCGAGGAGGAGCAGGAGGACTACGGCGACGGACTCTGCGCACCCGCCGACGACCAAGCGATCCGATCCCTCGCAGACCGCGCGAAGGAGCGCTTGGGGGCCGGCGTGCCCGCGCCGTACCTCGACTTCTTGCGCGTCGTGAACGGCCTCGACTTCGGCGGCATCCTCCTCTACGCGGCGGGCCGGACGCCGGTCCCGGGGCTGGACGACGGCTTCATCGAAGATCTCGTGCAGGCCAACGAGGACATCCGCGAGACCGGCGACTTCGACGGCTTCATCATGCTCGGCGAATCCAGCCGCGTGTACTACGGCTACCTCGTCGCCGAGGATCGCTACGTGTCGCTCACCGATATGGAGCAGTACGAGGAAGAGGCCGAGGACTTCGACGAGCTCATGTGCATGCTCTTGAGGTTGGCGCTGTGATCGTCGAGCGCGTCGGCTTCTTCTCGGAGCTCGACCACGGCGACGACGACGGCCCGTCGCTCGTAACCGCGCGGCGTTACGAAGCGTCGCCCCACGCCGAACACATCGTCGCGTACCTGAACGCCGGCGCGCTGTTCATCGCGTGTGCGGGCATCACGAACGACGTCCTGGATCCGGAGCACCCGATCATCGGCGCTCCGCACATTCGCACGGACGGCGTGTACGCCTGGCCCGCGGACCTCGCGCACTACGTCGCGGTCCACCACGTCGCGTTGCCGGAGGCCTTCGTGCGGCACGCCGAAGCGAACGGTTGGCGCGTCCCCGAAGGCGTCGACGTCACGACGCTCGAGCTCTGATCACATCACTTCGATGTCGACGACGAGCCCGGCGCGCACCGGGTGGTTGTGGCTCGTCCAGAAGCGCTGGAGGAGATCGAAGTCGTAGGACTCCTGCACCTGCACGTCGATCTTCCGGCCATGCACTTCGCCGACGGGGCGCTGCACGATCGCCTCGTGGACCACGCCGAGGAGCTCGTACTCCTCTTCTGCGCGCTTCGACCACGTGGAGATCACCGCGCCGAGCCGGACGGAGCGATCGGGGCGCGGCTTCGCGACGCTGTACAGCGCGATCGACACCGCGGGCCGGAAGCCCGCGAGCGCCTCCTTGGTCGGCGCGCCGTGGACGATGTGGACTTCTTTGACGAAGTGCTGCCTCAGGTACGTGGCGAGCGCGAGCTCGAGCTTCTCGACGAGGGCGCGAACGAGCTCGCCGTAGTCGGTCGCGCTCTCGCGGGCGCGTGAGAGCCGCCCGATCTCCAGGAGCTCGGTGCGGATGGCCTCGTCGATGTGGTCGGCGCACAGCGCCTCCGAGGCCGCCTCGGCGAGGAAGATCGCCTTGATTGAAGCGTTGCGGATCTCGGCGCCGGTGAGCGTGTAGCGCTCGGCGATCGCGGCGAGGTCGAGGGCGTCGGCGCGGGCGATCGTCGCGGGGAACATCCGCTCCCAGATCTGACGTCGCTCGATCGGCTCCGGGCGCGGGAACTCGATGCGGGCGTGGAACCGGCGGACGAAGGCGTCGTCGAGGTTCTGGCGCAGGTTGGTGGCGAGGATGACGAGGCCCGAGTGGCCCTCGATGCGCTGGAGGAGGTAGCCGACCTCGAGGTTCGCGTAGCGATCGTTCGAGGTGCTCACCTCGGTGCGGTTGGTGAAGAGCGCGTCGGCGTCGTCGAAGAACAACGCGGCGCCGCACTGCTCGGCCTCGCGGAGGACGCGGTCGATGTTCTTCTCGGTCTCGCCGATGTACTTGTCGACGAGCTGCGCGAGGTCGACGACGTACAGCGGGCGATCGAGCTCGCGCGCGATCACCTCCGCCGCGAGCGTCTTGCCCGTGCCGGGGCGCCCGGAGAACAGCACGATCGGGCCGTGGCCCAGGCGGAAGCGATCGTCGAGCGCGCGATCCTCGCTCACGCGATCGCGGTGGCGGATGTAGTAGATGAGCCGCTCCAGCGCTTCGCGGGTGCTGTCGCGGACGACGAGATCGTCGAACGTCCGGCGCGCGTCGACGCGGCGCCCGTGGCGGAGGTCGGCGCGCGCGAGGCGGTAGGCGGCGCGGTTGAGCGCGGCTTCGGTGGCGTCTTCGCGCACGGCGTCGA
>JAUHYN010000031.1 GCA_030426505.1 bacterium
CCCGGACGTCATGGCCGTGGACGCCACGTTCGATCGCGCGACCGACCTCGAACAGCGTCACGTGCTCGGCGACGTGCCGGTCACCGAGAT
Source organism: bacterium (assembly GCA_030426505.1). Classification (GTDB taxonomy): domain Bacteria; phylum Myxococcota; class Kuafuiibacteriia; order Kuafuiibacteriales; family Kuafuiibacteriaceae; genus JAUHYN01. The sequence goes on from JAUHYN010000031.1 coordinate 91, forward strand.
GACCAACCGCCAACTGATCGACTCGGTGAAGGACATCCCGGGCATGCGCGCGTTCGGCGATATCGCTTCGCTGTCCGGCGTCGGGATGATCCTCGGCTTCGCAGCCGAGGCGCGCGCCGACGAACGCGTCACCGAGCTCAACGCCCGCATCGCGGACGGCCGCATCACGAGCGTCGATCCGCAGGCGCTCACGGATCCCAACACCACGAGCCGCGTCGTCGGCGGGTTGGTGCTGGCCGGCGAGATCGCGAGCGTCGCCAACCCGAAGAGCTGGGGCCGCGACCTCATCGGCGCCGCGAAGGGCCTGTTCCGCCGCGGCGACGACGCCGTGCGCTCGCTGAACACCGTCTTCAACGGCGTCCCGGTCGGCGAGCTACGCGCGCCGAACGCGAGCCGCCACTTGGTCGATCGCATCTCGCCGAAGTCCTGGACGAAGGGCACCAACACGGTCGTCACGGACGCGGGCGCGATGGCCGACGACGTCGCGGCCATCCGGCGCGGCGAAGGCGTGATCAACGGCGACCGCATCACGATCAACGGGCGCACCTACGGCGCCCACGACGGCGGGCTGTATCCGATCGAGGGCCCCGGCTTCCACCAGCTCGACCGCGGTGGGTTCAAGGCGCTCCAAGAGGTTAGGCGCGCCGGCAGCCTCGAGGGCGCGCAGAAGGCCCTCGACGGCATGGGCATCCCACAATCGACCCGCGACCTCGTCGCGGAGATCCTCGGGCTGAGGTGATAAAATGGACGTGCGAATGACTCCGGTGACGAAGCGGGAGATCCTCGAGGTCGCGCTCGCGACCGACATCGCAGACGTGAGGGCGCTCCTCGCGCCGCTGTTCCGCCTCGACACGAACGACGTCGCCGACCTCCGCGCCGACGACGACGGTGACCCGGCCGTGCGGTACGAGCACATGACGATGCCCGGGAGCTTCCAGACCAAGCTCACGCTCTACGTCGACCCGGCGCGCGCCAACGGGATCACCACCGACGAAGCGCTCGCGAAGGGGCTGGTCGCGGCGACGAACAGCCGAGCCCTGGCGTCGCTGCCGCCCGACCACCCGAAGGCCGCGGACCCCGGCGCCTGGATGCTCTTCGCGCCCGGGGCGCTGCCGCGGCTGGTCCACGAGAAGCCCCGGGACGACGACGGCATCGACCTGCACTGACCGGGAACCTTCCGGCGACTTCGTTTGTTAGCATCGGGCTGTGGCGAACCCGATCCTCCGCGTCGCTCAACTCCAATTCGTCTGGGAGACCCAGGACCCGTTCCTGTTCTGCGTCCACCACGACGACGCCTATCCCAAGGGCAACGACCAGCTCGGCCCGGCCGCCTCGTTGAAGGGGCGGAACATCGGGATGGACTTCGAGGGCGTCGACGGCTGGCGCATGTACCACGGCGACGTCGTGCCCGGCTTCCCGTCGCACCCGCACCGGGGGTTCGAGACGATCACCGTCGTGCGCAACGGGCTCGTGGATCACTGCGACTCGCTCGGCGCCGCCGGCCGCTACGGCCAGGGCGACGTGCAGTGGATGACGGCGGGCGCCGGCATCGTCCACTCCGAGATGTTCCCGCTGCTGTCGAAGGACAAAGCGAACCCGTGTGAGTTGTTCCAGATCTGGCTGAACCTCCCGGCGAAGAACAAGATGGTGCAGCCGCACTTCACGATGCTGTGGGGTCCGTCGATCCCGCACTCGACCGTGAAGGACGACGCCGGCAAGAAGATCCACCTCTCGGCCGTCGCCGGGAAGTTCGCCGGGATGCCCGCGCCGCCGTCGCCGCCGCCGAAGTCCTGGGCTTCCGAGAAGGACGCCGAGGTCGTCGTCGCGACGATCAAGCTCGAGCCGGGCGCGAAGTGGACGCTCCCCGCGTCGCCGAAGGGCGTGAATCGAACGCTCTACCCGTTCACCGGCGTGGACGTGACGATCGCCGGTCAGCGCGTGACGCCGCCGGTCGGTGTGTTCCTGCGCCCCGAGACCGAGGTGCCGATCGTGAACGGCCACCACGAGACGGAGCTGCTGCTCTTGCAGGGCCGCCCGATCGGGGAGCCAGTCGTGCAGCACGGGCCGTTCGTGATGAACACGCGGCAGGAGATCGTGCAGGCGTTCCAGGACTACCAGCGCACGCAGTTCGGCGGCTGGCCGTGGGGCAAGAACGATCCGACGCACCCGCGCGAGCAGGGCCGCTTCGCGAAGGACGCGGAAGGCAAGATCACGAAGCCGACCTGAGCGCGCTCAGAACGGATCGTCGAGGAGCTTCGATCGCAGCGAAGGCGGGCACGCGTCGGAGCGCGGCGCGCCTCCGCAGAACGGGCGGTCGTCCCACGCGTCCTCGCCCGCGAACCCGAACGCGTCGAGCGCCGTGAGGAGCGGCGCGTCCGGTTCGCCCGCGTTGTGGACCTGCGGCCGGACGTCGCCCGGTTCGCCGAAGTCGAACGCGCCGTCGACGACGGGCGCGCCGCACACCTCGGCCAAGCAGATCAGATCGCGCGCGTCTTCGCAGGTAGCGGCGTCCGGATACGTCGCGTGCTTCTTCTCGGAGGCGTAGACGATCCACCGCGCGTGCGCGTCGTTGCAGACGCGGCCGTCTTCGAGCGGCTCGAGGAAGCGCATCCGATCCAACCCCGCGCCCCGGTAGACGGTGCCGCCCTCGTGCGCGGCGAGGAAGACTGCGGTGACCACGGCGTCGTGGCGCGTGGGCGTCGCGAGCCGGAGCGCGACGCGTTCGAGATCGCCGGGGTGCGCGCCGAACCCGCACGCGCCGTAGTCGCGCGTGTACGCGAGGACGATCGTGACGAAGACGTCGTCGTCGCGGCGGTGGACGCGACCGATCGCGACGAGCACGGCCTCCGGATCCGTGAAGAACGGATCGTCGGGCGTGAGCCGGACGACGGGCGTGAGGCGCTCGAGCAGCGCCGCCTCCCACTCGTCGGTGAGGCCGTCGCGATCGAGGTCGGAGCAGGTTCGGCCCAACGCTTCGAGCGGGCGACAGTCGTCGATCGCCATCGGCACCGAGACGTGGACCGCGTGGCGCCCCTCGGGCGTGCGCCACGCGAACGCCGGCGCCGGCCCTCCGACGAAGCTCGGGCCGCGCGCGCCGTCGCGATCCCACCACGCGTCCGAGCCGCCGCAACCGAACGCGAGGAGCGCGGCGCTCACGAAGAGCCACGCGCAGCGCGGCGGGACGTCGGCGCTCCTCCCCATGCCCTCCCCGTTGGTGTGAGAGCGCGCGCAGATTTATGAAGGCGCTCGACGATTCGGATCCGCGACATCGCTGTCGCCTTCGGAGCGGCCACCGCCGACCTCGCCGCGCGGACCGGACCGGCACGCGCGCTGCACTCCACGCGCTACGCCATGAAGCGCGGAACGTTCGCCCTGCTCCTCCTCACCGCCTGCGGCGGCGAACCCGCCGGCTTCTCGATCGCGGGGTTCGGCGAGGGCGTCGCCTCCGACACGATCGCGGTCGGTGTCTGGGACGACAACCTCGCGTTCGATCGCTTCGAGGCCTACCTCGACGCGACGCGCGCGCTCCCCGGCGTCCCCACGTTCGAACCGCACGAGCGCGAAGAGGCCCGCGTGCGGTTCGAAGCGCGCAAAGGCCACCGCGATCTCGATGTCGCGTTCGTGCTCGACACCACCGGGAGCATGCAGGACGAGCTCGCGTACCTCCGCGCCCACTTCTCCGAGCTCGCGCGGCGCGTCGCTCGCCACAACCCCGGCGCCGACCTGCGATGGGGCCTCGTGGCGTACGGCGACGAGGGCGACGTGTACGTCACCGAGTCCCACGACTTCACCGGCGACAGGTCGGCGTTCCAACGAACGCTCGACGCGATCGCCCCCACCGGCGGCGGCGACCACCCCGAGGCCGCCGACCAGGCGCTCGCCGCCGCGGCGAAGCTCGCGTGGCGCGACCACCGCGCGGCGAAGATGCTCGTGTGGGTCGCCGACGCGCCGCACCACGTCCGCGACACCGCGCGCCTCACCGACGCCCTGCGCTCGGCGCGCGAACGCGATGTCCACGTCTACGCGGTCGCCGCGGGGGGCGCCGACGAACGCACCGAACGCACCATGCGCGTGGCGGCGCAGTTCACCGGCGGCCGCTACCTGTTCGCCGTGGGCGGCGGCGACGGACCTCCGAGCGTCCCGTGCTACTTCGTGACGCCGCTCGATCGCGCGCTGTCGCGCCTCGTCGACATCGAACTCACCGGCGTCCACCGCGTCCCCGACACGGACGAACGGCTCGCGTTCTCGAACGCCCCGAAGGACGGCGTATGTACGAGCGCCGACGGCGAGGTGATCGCGGCGTTCTGAATCCGCGCCGAGGACGCGAACCCGGGCGTAGATACCAGGTGAACCGCGCTGCCCTCCTCCTCTGCGGCCTCCCCCTGCTCGCGGCCTGTACCGCCGACACGCTCGTCCTCGAGGGGAGCGGGCGCGCCTGCGAACGCGCGACCGAGTGCGAGGAAGGCGAGATCTGCGCCTTCGAAGGCCCGGGCTGCCAGATCCAAGGCGTCTGCACGACCTATCAGTGCGACGACCGCGACACCTTCGAGGTGTTGTGCGCGTGCCGCGGCGACCGCGTCTTCGGCGACGCGATCTGCGCGCCGGACCGCTACACCCGCGTGCAGACCAACGCGACGCCGTGCGAAGGCGTCGTGCTCCCGCGCGACGGCGGCCCGTCGACCACCGTCTGCTCGACGACCAACGACTGCGCGACCGGGTTCATCTGCGAGTACACGCCGGGGAGCTGCGGCGAACTGGGCGAGTGTCGCCAGCAATCCACGTGCAGCGGCGACGCGGGCGTCGCGCAGATCTGCGGCTGCGACGGCGTGACCACCCAGGGCGCGACCTTCTGCCTCGAGCAGCCGTTCGAGATGTTCGGCGCCTGCCCCGGGCAACGCGACGGCGGCCCGGACGCGGGCGTCGATCGCGACGGCGGACCGCGTGACGGCGGACCGCGTGACGGCGGACCGATCTCGTGCGCGGACACCACCGACTGTGGCGCCGGCGAGATCTGCGAGTTCACCGAGGGGAGCTGCGGTCAGCTCGGCACGTGCCGCGAGCAGATCTCTTGTATGGGCGACGCCGCCGTCGCGCAGATCTGCGACTGCAACGGCAACACGATCCAGGGCGCGACGTTCTGCGTGGAGCAGCCGTTCCAGATGTTCGGCGCGTGCCCCGGTCAGCGGGACGCCGGCCCGTGAGTCAGGACGCGGAGGAGGCGGTCCTCGGGCGGCCCTCGTCGTCGTAGACCTCCTGCACCTCGTCGAGGTTCATCGGGCGCGAGATCACGAACTCCTCGCCGAACCACTTCCCCAGATCCACGTCCTTGCATCGTGCGGAGCAGAAGGGACGGTACGCGGTGTCCGCTTCGACCTGGGCCTCACAGGTCGGGCACTTTCCAGACATCGCACCTACTCTAGCGCATCGGTCGCGAGACGCGAGGGGCGATCGCGGAACGTTGGGGACCGACGCAGTCACGCGCTCGTAACTCGAGCCCGCGAATCACGCGCGGCGCCCCGAGGCACGCGCCTTGCGTCACCAACGCGCGGAGGAATCGCCCGTGTTGCGCAGGACCACGCCCGACGGCGGCCGCATCGACGACGCCGCGCTGACCCACGGCTACTGCGGAGCCCGTCGCCACGACGGCGGCGCGCTCGTCCTCGCGCTCCTCCTCGTCCTCTTCGTCGCGCGCCTCGCCGGATGTCTCGTCCCGGTGTGATCCGCCCGCGTCCGCGTTACGACGCGGAAACGCCCCATCGAGGATCTCCACCCCCGCCCCCCGGCACGCGGGTTGCTCCTGAGGGCTCCGTGTCCACGTACGCCACCGTCGACGGTAACGAAGCGGCCGCCCGCGTCGCCCACGCGCTCAGCGACGTCATCGCCATCTACCCGATCACGCCCGCGTCCCCGATGGGCGAGCTCGCCGACGCGTGGAGCGCCGCCGGCCGCACCAACCTCTGGGGCCGCGCGCCGCGCGTGATCGAAATGCAGAGCGAAGGCGGCGCAGCGGGCGCCGTCCACGGATCACTGCAGGCCGGCGCGCTCACCACGACCTTCACCGCGTCGCAGGGCCTGCTCCTGATGATCCCGAACCTCTTCAAGATCGCCGGCGAGCTCACCCCCGCGGTCATCCACGTCGCCGCCCGCTCGGTCGCGACGCACGCGCTGTCGATCTTCGGCGACCACAGCGACGTGATGGCGGCGCGCAGCACCGGCTTCGCGATGCTGTGCTCCGGCTCCGTTCAGGAAGCGCACGACTTCGCGCTGATCGCCCAGTCCGCGGCGCTCGAGTCGCGCGTCCCCTTCCTCCACTTCTTCGACGGCTTCCGCACCTCACACGAGGTCAACAAGATCGCCCTGCTCGACGAATCGGATCTCGCGGCGATGATCTCCGCGGAGCGCGTCGCCGAACACCGCGCGCGGGCCCTCTCCCCCAACGCACCGGTCCTCCGCGGCACGGCCCAGAACCCCGACGTCTTCTTCCAAGCGCGCGAAGCCGCGAACCCGTTCTACGCGGCCACGCCCGACATCGTGCAACACGCGTTCGATCGCTTCGCCGATCGCACCCATCGCCGCTACCGACTCTTCGACTACACCGGCGCGCCCGACGCCGAACACGTGATCGTGATGATGGGGTCGGGCACCGGCGCCGCGGAGGCCGCCGTGAAGACGCGCGTCGCGCGCGGCGAGAAGGTCGGCCTCGTCACCGTCCGCCTCTACCGCCCGTTCGACGCCGCCGCGCTCCACGCCGCGTTGCCCTCGAGTACGCGCCGCGTCGCCGTCCTCGATCGTACCAAGGAGCCCGGCGCGCCCGGCGAGCCGCTCTACCTCGACGTCGCCGCCACGCTCGCGCGCACGCTGGGCGCGGAGGCCCCCGCGGTCTTCGGCGGGCGCTACGGGCTGTCGTCGAAGGAGTTCACGCCAGCGATGGCGGCGGGCGTGTTCGACGCGATGGCCGAGGACCGCCTCGCGCACGACTTCACGATCGGCATCCACGACGACGTCACGAACAAGAGCCTGACCTGGGACACCACGCCCGCCGATGAACCGAGCGACGTGTACGCCGCCGTCTTCTTCGGGCTCGGCAGCGACGGCACGGTCGGCGCGAGCAAGAACACGGTGAAGATCATCGGCGAGCACACCGAGCAACACGCGCAGGGCTACTTCGTCTACGACTCGAAGAAGTCCGGCGCGGTCACGGTCTCGCACCTCCGCTTCGCACCGCGCCCGATCCACGCGACGTACCTCGTGGAGCGCGCGCGGTTCGTCGGCTGCCACCAGTTCGCGTTCCTCGAGAAGATGGACGTCCTCGAGCGCGCGGCCGACGGCGCGACGCTCCTCCTGAACAGCCCCTACTCGGCCGCCGAGATCTGGCCGCACATCCCGGTCGAAGCGCAGCGCCAGATCATCGACAAGCGCCTCGAGGTCTACACCATCGACGCGAGCCGGATCGCTTCGGAGGCCGGCCTGCGCGGGCGCATCAACACGGTGATGCAGACGTGTTTCTTCGCGCTCGCGAAGGTCCTCCCGAACGACGCGGGTCTCGACGCCATCCGCGAAGCCACGAAGAAGACGTACGCCAAGCGCGGCCCGGTCGTCGTCGCGAAGAACCTCGAAGCGATCGACGCCGCCATCGCCGCGCTCGAACGCGTGGTCGTCCCGTCGTCGATCGAGGGTCACCGACACCGCCGGGCCACGGTGCCCGCGGACGTCCCCGACTTCGTCGCGCGCGTCACCGCGATGATCCTCGAAGGCCGCGGCGACCAGCTCCCCGTGAGCGCGATGCCCGTCGACGGCACTTTCCCGACCGCCACCGCGCAGTACGAGAAGCGCAGCATCGCTGACTCGATTCCGATCTGGGATCCCGACATCTGCACGCAGTGTGGTCTGTGCCCGCTCGTCTGCCCGCACGCCGCGATCCGCCTCAAGGCCTACGACCCCGCCGCCGCCGAAGAAGCACCCGACGGGTTCCGCACGCGTCCGTGGAAAGGCAAGGACCGCCCCGGCGAGGCGATGACGATCCAGGTCGCGCCCGACGACTGCACGGGGTGCGGCGTCTGCGTCGACGTCTGCCCGGCGAAGAGCAAGGAGGCCGTGAAGCACAAAGCGCTGAACATGGCGCCGAAGACGGAACACCTCGACGTCGAGCGGGCGAGTTACGACTTCTTCCTCGATCTCCCGGAAGCCCCGCGCCGCTCGCTCGATCTCGTGAGCGTGAAGGGCTCGCAGCTCGCGCAGCCGCTGTTCGAGTACTCGGGCGCGTGCGCGGGGTGCGGCGAGACGCCGTACTTGAAGCTCCTCACGCAGCTCTTCGGCGACCGCCTGATCGTCGCGAACGCGACGGGGTGCTCGTCGATCTTCGGCGGCAACCTCCCCACCACGCCCTGGGCGAAGAACGCCGAGGGGCGCGGTCCGGCGTGGTCGAACTCGCTGTTCGAGGACAACGCGGAGTTCGGGCTCGGGATGCGCCTCGCGGTCGACGCGCAGACGGAGCTCGCGCGGGAGAGCCTGTGGAAGCTCCGCGGCGATCTCGACGCGAAGCTCGTCGATGACCTCCTCGGCGCGAAGCTCACGGACGAGGGCAGCCTCGAGATCCAACGCGAGCGCATCGGCGCGCTTCGCGACGCGCTCCGCGGCGTCGACGATCCGGTCGCGCGGCGCCTGGAGACGGTCGCGGATCACCTCGAGCCGCGGTCGGTGTGGGTCGTCGGGGGCGACGGGTGGGCGTACGACATCGGCTTCGGGGGCGTGGACCACGCGCTCGCGTCGGGGCTCGACATCAACGTCCTCGTCCTCGACACGGAGGTCTACTCGAACACCGGCGGGCAGGCGTCGAAGTCCACGCCGCGCGGCGCGGTCGCGAAGTTCGCGGCGGCCGGCAAGGAGATCGGGAAGAAGGACCTCGGCATGATCGCGATGGCGTACGGGAACGTGTACGTCGCGCAGATCGCGCTGGGCGCGAGCCCGAAGCAGACGCTGAAGGCGCTCGCCGAAGCGAACGCGTACCCCGGGCCGTCGCTCGTGATCGCGTACAGCACGTGCATCGCGCACGGCATCGACATGTCGCAGTCGATGGCGCACCAGAAGGACGCGACGCGGAGCGGGTACTGGCCGCTCTACCGCTACGACCCGCGGCGCGCCGAGACCGACGCGCACCCGTTCGTGCTCGACAGCGGAAAGCCGACCCTCCCGTTCAAAGCGTTCGCCGAGAAGGAGGCGCGGTTCGCGATGCTCGCGCGCGTGAATCCGGAGCGCGCCGCGCGGCTCGCGCGCCTCGCCCAGCGCGATATCGACGAGCGGTGGAGCTACTACGCGCAGCTCGCCGGCCTCGAACGACACCCCGTGATCGGGGAGGAGGTGGAGTCGTGAGTGTCGATCTCCGCACGACGTATCTCGGGCTCGAGTTGAACAACCCGATCGTGGCCTCGGCCTCGCCGCTCACCGGGCACGTCGAGTCGTTGAAGCGGCTCGAAGAGGCCGGCGTGGCGGCGGTGGTGTTGCCGTCGCTGTTCGAGGAGCAGATCGAGCACGAGCGGATGGAGTCGTACGCAGTGCAGGAGCTCGGATCCGGCGCATTCGCGGAGGCGATGTCCGGCTACTTCCCGGACGTCCCCGCGACGGTCTCGCGATCGGAGGCGCACCTCGATCTGATCGCGCAAGCGAAGCGCGCGTTGTCGGTTCCGGTGATCGCGAGCCTCAACGGCACGACGGTCGGGGGTTGGCTAGCGTATGCCGAGGCGATGCAGGAGGCCGGCGCCGACGCGATCGAACTCAACGTGTACTTCGTGCCGGCGGATCCGACGGAGACGAGCGCGCAGGTCGAAGAGCGCTACGTGAATCTCGTGCAGGTGCTCGCGTCGCGGATCTCGATCCCGCTCACCGTGAAGATGTCGCCGTTCTTCAGCGCGCCCGCGAACATGGCGCTGCGATTGATCGACGCGGGCGCGCACGGCCTCGTGCTGTTCAATCGGTTCATGCAGCCGGACATCGATCTGGAGACGCTCGCGGTGACACCGAACATCCAGCTGTCGACGCCGGCCGAGGTGCGATTGCCGCTGCGGTGGATCGCGATCCTGCGTGAACACGTGACCGCGTCGCTCGCCGCGACGACCGGCGCGCACACCAGCGAAGACGTGACGAAGCTCCTCCTCGCCGGCGCCGACGCGGTGTGCATCGCGTCGGCGTTGCTGAGGAACGGACCGGGCTACGTGGAGCGTCTGACGAGCGGCCTGCGCACTTGGATGACGGAGCGCGAGTACGCGTCGGTCGAGCAGCTGAAGGGGAGCGTCGCGCGCGCCGCCGTGCAGGACCCGAACGCGTACGAGCGCGCGAACTACATGAGCGCGCTGACCTCGTTCACCCCCCGACCCCACACCCCGTGAACGAGCCCGAGCCCGAGCCCGCGACGCCTTCGGAGCCCCCATACCTCGGGCCCTTCGTCACCCGCCGGTACCACTCGACACCTTCGAACGTTACGCCCCGCCCCCATCCCGCGCGCGGCGCCAGCACCCCCGCTTGGCCCAACCCTTGATGTGAGCGCAAACCATGAAGCCCCGCGCTCTGCTCCCCCTCGTCCTCACCGCCTGCGCCGCCACGCCGCCCGCGCCGACCGCCTCGCCGGAGGGGCCCGCGCTCCACGAGACGATGCAGGAACACTTCGTCTACCTCGACGACCTCGAGAAGGCGGTCATCGGCGGCGACCTCGAGCAGGCGAAGCTGAGCGCGCAGTGGGTGATGGACCACCACGTGGAAGCGAAGAACCCGAGCTGGGCGCCGCACCTCGCGCGCCTCGAAGCGGCCGCGGGCGTCGTGGTCGCCGCACCGGACGTCGCGCAGGCCGCGGTGGGCGCCGCGAAGATCGCGGGCGCGTGCGGCACGTGCCACGAAGCGCACGGGATCGATCTGAGCTTCGGCGCGCCGCCCGTCGCGACCGGCGACGACACGCGGGCCCACATGAAGCGCCACCAGTGGGCGGCGGATCGCCTCTGGGACGCGGTCGTCGGTAACTCCGACGCCGCGTGGAACGAAGCCGCCGCCGCGCTCGCCGACGCGCCGCTGCACCTCGACGACGGCGAAGACCTCGAAGCGAAGGCGCCGTCGACGGACGCTTCGTTGGAGGTCGTGCAGGAAGCCGCGGAGGTCGTGCATCGCGTCGGCCGCGAGGGCGTCGCGGCGAAGACGCGGGAGGATCGGGTGCGCGCGCTGGGCGACTTCTTGTCGACGTGCTCCGCGTGCCACGTGCCGCTGGGCGTGCAAGAGCGCTGACGAAGTCAGCCGCTCCCCGTGCCCGAGCCCGAGCCCGGGAGCGCCGACTCGCCGCTCCGCGCGGAGGCGCTTCGGCGATTTCCCGACCGTTCCCCGCGACCCGACACGGCTCGTCTCGCGACGGCCCCGCTCGCTTCTCGGGCACGGGCATGGGCACGGGCTCGTTCAGGGGGAGGAATGGAGCTGGGCCACGGCGGCGGCGAGCCGATCGATCTCCGCTGATTCGTGCGCGGCGGACAGCGTGATCCGCAACCGCGAAGTCCCCTCCGGCACCGTCGGGGGCCGCACGCCGGCGACCAGGAAGCCGGCCTCGAACAACGCCTCGCGCGCGCGGATCGTCGCGTCCGGCGCGCCGATCACCACCGGGGCGATCGGCCCCGCGAGCGCGCGCCCCAAGTGGGTGCCGAGGCGTAAGACGTGGGCGTCGAGGCGCGCGCGGAGCTCCGTGCGGTCCACCTCGAGCGCCGCGCGGATCGCCGCGACGATCGGGAGCGGCATCGCCGTCGAGAACACGTAGGTCCGCGCGCGGTTCCGCAGCAGGCGCACCGTCGCCGCGTCGGACGCGACGAAGCCGCCGAGCGCGCCGAGCGCCTTGCTCGCCGTGCCCACGTGGACGTCGACCGCCACGCCCTGCGCCTCCGCCACGCCCGCGCCGCGCGCGCCGTACAGGAGCGTGGCGTGGCCCTCGTCCGTGACGAGCGTGAACTCTCGGCGCGCCTTCAACGCCGCGATCTCCGCGAGCGGCGCGACGTCGCCGTCCATGCTGAACACCGTCTCGGTGATCACCAACGCGCGCGGGCGACCCGACGCGAGCAGACGCCGCTCGAGATCCTCCACGTCCGCGTGCCGGTAGATCTCCACCCGCGCCCCGCGCTTCTTCGCGCGCGCGCAGCCGTCCACGATCGACGCGTGGTTCAACGCGTCGGAGAACACGTGGAGGTCCTCGTCCGCGAACGCGTCGAGCACCGCGAGGTTCGCGGCGTACCCCGTCGGCGCGAGCATCGCGGCCGGCTGACGGACGAACGCCGCGAACGCTTCTTCCAGCTCCGCGTGCATCATCGTGTGCCCGCAGATCAACGCCGACGCGCGGGGCCCCAGCCCGAAGTCCATCGCCGCGCGCGCCGCCGCTTCGCGCACCGCGGGGTGCGACGACAGACCGAGGTAGTCGTTGCTCGCGAACGACACCACGCGGCGCCCGTCCACGACGAACCCGACCGGACCGTCCGGCTCCACCGCGACGACGTCCCGCAGGTGCCCCTCCGCCTCGATGCCGGCGAGCGCGGCGTCCACGAAGGAGAGCGCCTCGCGGGTCCGGGCGGGGAGCGTCACGCCTCGGCCATCCAGTGCGCGACGGCCTTCGCGTCGCCGCCGCGCGAGACCGCGACCATCGGGCGCGGGTCGAGGCGACGGAGCACTTCGAGGTTCGTGGCCGTGGCGTCGCTGTCCTCCGCGGTCTCGCTGAGCACGACCCCGAGCGTCGAGATCCGCGCCGTGTCGAGCGCGCGCAGCGTGAGCAGCGTGTGGTTGATCGCGCCGAGCCGATTCGCGGCGACGACGATCGCCTTCGCCGCGAGCTGCACCGCGAGATCGATCGCGTTGTACGTCCAGGTCATCGGAGACAAGACGCCCCCCGCCGTCTCCACCACGACCAGGTCGTGCTTCTCTTCGAGCGCGCGGATCGTCTGACACCACCGCTCCGGATCCAGCGGGACGTCCTCGCGCTCCCCCGCGAGCGCCGGCGTCACCGGTGTCTTCAGTCGAATCAACGCCGCAGTGGGCGCCGACTGCCCGCTCGCCGCGGCGAGCAGCACGCCGTCCTCGCCGTTCCCCGTGCATCCGGACTCGACCGGCTTCACGGCGACGACGTCACGACCGTCCTGCACGAGCGCCTCGACTGCCCGGCAAGCCACGTACGTCTTACCGACCTCCGTGTCCGTTCCGATCACCAACACGACCGTCATCGTTGTTCCCCCCTGTCACCGTTCATCTTCCAAGATCTCGAGGCCGTGCGCGATGGCGTCTACGATCCGATCGATCTCCTCGTGTGAGACGGTGAGGGGAGGCATCACGACCAGGACATCCGACAGCGGCCGCAAGAACACCCCGCGCTCTCGCGCCCGCAGACACACGCGAATCCCGGTTCGAGCGTTCGGATCGAACGCAGACCCGTCCGGCTTCGCGAGCTCGAGTCCCCCCGCGAGACCGTAGCTCCGCACGTCCTTCACGCACGGGTGCCCCGCGAGTCGACCGAGAGAAGACGAAAAGTACTCCACCTTCGCCGGCATCGCGTCGAGCACACCCTCGCGCTCGAAGACGTCGAGCGTCGCGAGCGCCGCCGCACACCCCAGCGCGTTCCCGGTGTACGTGTGGCCGTGGAAGAACGTCTTCGCTTCGCCCGGCGGCGCGACGAACGCGTCGAACACCTTCTGCGTCGCGAGCGTCGCCGCGAGCGGGAGGTAGCCCGCCGTGAGCCCCTTCGCGATACACAGGAAATCCGGCGTGACGCCCTCGCGCTCACAACAGAACAGCGCGCCCGAGCGCCCCATCCCCACCGCCACTTCGTCGAACACCACCAACGCGCCGTTTGCGCGCGCGATCGCGACGGCGTCGGCGAGGAAGCCCTCCGGCAACGGCAAGATCCCGCCCGCGCCCTGGAAGCCCGGCTCGATCACCATCGCGGCGATCTCGCCCTCGTACCGATCGAACAGCTCGGCGAGCGCGGTCAGCGCCTCTTCGGCCTGTCCGTACGGCGACGGCGCGCGCAGCACGTCGAACAGCATCGGATCGAAGATCCGGTGGAAGAGATCGATCCCCCCCACCGAGACCGCGCCGATCGTGTCGCCGTTGTACGCGGCGTCGAACGCGAGGAAGCGCTTCCGCTTGGCGTGCGCGCCGCCGTCGACCTGCTGCCAGTACTGGTAGGCCATCTTCAACGCGATCTCGACGGCCGTGCTCCCGTTGTCCGAGTAGAACACCTTCGTGAGCGGCTCCGGCGCGAGGTCCGCGAGGCGCTTCGCGAGCTCGACCGCCGGCACCGTCACGTGCCCGAGCAACGTCGCGTGCGCGATGCGATCGAGCTGCGCCTTGATCGCGTCGTCGATCGCCTTCTTCCTGTGGCCGAACGTGTTGCACCAGATCGAAGCCACGCCATCGAGGTAGCGGTTCCCGTCGACGTCGATCAGGTCGTGGCCCTCGCCCGCCTCCACGAGCAGCGGTTGCTCGTCACGGTACACCGCGTGCGGCGTGAACGGGTGCCAGACGTGGGCGTCGTCCCAGGCCTCGAGTGTCGCGCGATCAACCAAGCCGCATCCCTTCGAAGCCGCTCTCGCGGATCATGCGGAAGTCGGCGTCCTCGCCCTGGCCGAGCGTAGTGAGGTAGCCGTTCGCGAAGATCGAGTTCGCGATGTGCAGCGCGAGCGGCTGCTGCGACCCGAGCGTCACCTCGCGACCGCCCGCGGCGCGGAGGTCCTGCGAGGGGTGCACGAAGCGGAACATCGCGAGCGTCTTCAGCGCGTCCGTGGGCGTGAGGCGCTGCGCCGCCGACAGCGGCGTGCCGGGGCGCGGGTCGAGGAAGTTCACCGGCACCGACTCCACGCCGAGCTCCGCGAGGCTGAACGCCAGCTCGACGCGGTCCTCGATCGTCTCGCCCATCCCGACGATGCCGCCCGAGCACGCCTCGAGGCCGGCGCCCTTCGCGGAGCGCACGGTCGTGAGGCGGTCCTCGTAGTCGTGCGTGCTGACCACTTCACCGAAGAAGCGGCGCGACGTCTCGAGGTTGTGGTTGTAGCGCGTGACCCCGGCGTCGGCGAGCGCCTCCGCCTGCCCCGGCTTGAGCAGGCCGAGCGACGTGCAGATCCCGAGCGA
This sequence comes from bacterium, assembly GCA_030426505.1. Lineage (GTDB taxonomy): Bacteria > Myxococcota > Kuafuiibacteriia > Kuafuiibacteriales > Kuafuiibacteriaceae > JAUHYN01. The sequence goes on from JAUHYN010000031.1 coordinate 15,220, forward strand.
CGGGAACTCGGTGCGGATCGTCTTCACGGCGTCGCACACCTCGCGCAGCTCCTTTGCGGAGGGCCCGCGCGTCGCCGTCACCATGCAGTACGTCGACGCGCCGGCGCGCACCGCGCGACGCGCCGCCTGCACGAGCGTGTCCGCGGACTGCATCGCGTAGGTCTCGACCTGCGTCTCGAACTTCGTCGACTGACTACAGAAGCCGCAGTCTTCGGGACACGCGTCGCTCTTCGCGTTCTGGAGGACGTGGACCTTCACGAGCGTGCCGTGGTGACGACGCCGAATCCGCGACGCCGCATGCACGAGCAACAACAGGTCCTCGTCGGGGGCCTTCAACAGGTCGGTCGCCTCGGCGCGCGTGATCGTGCCGCCGTCGAGGACGCGGTCGGCGAGCGCTTCGTACTGCATCGGGCGTGGCGTACTCGGCGGCGCGGCCTCGGTCAACGCGATGCGTCCCGCACCCGATGCCGCGCCGTGACCGGGCGCTTCACGCGCGGACCCGGGCGGGTGCGCGTGGTGCGCTGACGCAGCCGTCGCGAAGTGTCACGCGAATCGACCCCGCAGGCGCGGTGAGGTTGGCATCGTCGCTGCAACTCTGGAGGGGCGTGATGAAGACGATGAAAGTGAAACGCCCGATCACCTGGACGCTCGCCGCCGCGACGCTGTCGATCGGCGCGATGATCGCGCCGCCCGCGCTGGCCGCGCCCGTCCCGGCGACGTCGCCGACCCCGAACCCCGACCAGCCGGACGTGAAGCCCGATAACGATCGCGTCCCGGGCCCCGACGTGGACCCGGGCCCCGATCGCTACAAGAAGTTCGTCCCGAAGCCACTCCCGCCGCGCAAGGATCCGCCGGGCCCCAACCCGGATCCGGCGCCCGGCCCGACCCCGAAGTGATCACACATAGAGCTTCGACACGGCGGTGATGTTCTCGGCGCCGTGCCCCGCCTCCACCGCCGCGTCGAACGCCGCGCGCGACGCCTCGATCAACGACATCCCGTCTGCGAGCGCCGCCGCGTACCCCAGGTCCTTCGCGACCAGCTCCACAGGGAACATCGGGTCGAACGCGCCCGCCGCGATCTGACGCAACGCCATCGACGCCGCCGGACTCGTCACCGGCAGCTCCGCCAACAGCCCGACCGCGTCCGCCGCCGACCAGCCCTGCGCCACACACGCGCCCAACAGCTGCGACCACATCGCGACCTGCGTCGCATAGGCCGCGTTCACCACCAACTTCGCCCGCGCGCCCGCGCCGAGCGGACCGAGGTGCGCGACCTTCCCCGCGAACGCCTCCAGCACCGGGCGCGCGCGCTCCACGTGCGCCGCCTCGCCTCCGACGAGCGCGGCGAGTTTGCCGTCTTCCGCGTGCGGCCGCGTGCCGACCACCGGCGCCTCGATCAGCGCGCCGGGGAACGCCGACCCCAAGGCCGCGATCCCCGCGACCGAAAGCGTGCTGCACTCGATCGCGAGCGCATCCGGCGCCATCGCCGCCGCCGCCCCCTCCGCGCCGAGCCACACCGCTCGAGACGCCTCGTCGTCGCGCACCATCGACAACACGAAGCGCGCGCCCTGGGCCGCCTCCGCCGGCGTCCGCCCCGAGCGCGCGCCTTCGAGCGCCTTCGGCGTGCGGTTGTACGCCACCACCTCGTACCCGGCCGCGACCAGCCGCGCCGCCATCCGTGATCCCATCGCGCCCAGTCCGAGCACTGCGATTCGTTCCATGCGCCTCATCCTGGTCATTCCGCTCGCGGCGATCGAGCCCCGAGTTCGCCTAGGATTCATTCCGTGATGGAATATCGATTCAATGGACCGCATCGACGCCATGAACGCCTTCGTCCGGGTCGTCGACACCGGCAGCTTCTCCCGCGCCGCGGAGGCCCTCCGTATCGAGCAATCGACCGTGAGTAAGCGCGTCGCCGCGCTCGAAGAAGAGCTCGGCCGCACGCTCATCCAACGCACCACCCGCCAGCAACAGGTCACCGACGCCGGCCGCCTCTTCTACGCGCGCGCGGTCGAGCTCCTCGCGCTCTACGACGCCACCACCACGGAGCTCACCCGGGACACCGCGCTGTCGGGTCACCTCACCGCGAGCGTCCCGGTGGTGTTCGGGCAGCGCTTCGTCGTCCCGTTCGTCGCGCGCTTCTTGAAGCGCCACCCCGAGATCGATCTCGAGCTCCGCTTCTCCGATCGCTACGTCAACCTGCTCGACGACAACGTCGACGTCGCCATCCGCGTCGGCACCCCCGCCGACTCGTCCTTCCGCGCCCGTACGATCGCCGAGGCGGGGCGCGTGCTCGTCGCGTCGCCGGGCTACCTCGCGCGGCGCGGCACCCCGAAGCGCCCCGAACAGCTCGCGGACCACGCGTGCCTCCGCCACACCGGCCTGCCCGCCTCCACCTGGACCTTCGAGCGCCGCGGCGCCCCGGTCCGCGCGCGGGTCCACGGGCGCTTCACCGCCGACCACAGCGAAGCGCTCCTCGCCCTCGCGCGCGCCGGGTTCGGCCTCGCGCTCCTCGCGGACTGGCTCGTCGCGGAAGACGTGAAGAAGGGCCGCCTCGTCGCGCTGTTCGGCGCGAAGGGCTCGCCCTACCGGACCACGCCCGCCCCCGTGCAGGCCGTCTTCCCGCCCACGCGCTCGGGCGCCCCGCGCGCGGCGGTCCACCCGCGCGTCCGCGCGTTCGTGGACGCGCTCGCGGAGCACCTCGCGGCCGCGCTGCCCGGCTGAACCCCGGGATTTCGCCCCACGCGGGACGCGCGCATCGGACCCCGAGGGCGAAATGTCCGATCCGGCCCGGCGGTTCGGGTCGTAGAATGCCCCGCGGGTCGACGGTGCGGTACCGAAGCACAACCTGGGCGATCGCCGCCGCGACGATGTTGTTCGCGGCGCGCGCCGAAGCGCACGGCGGCGCCGAGGTCGCGGCGTACTTCGTCGATCCCGAGACCCACGACGTCGTGGTCGACGACGCCTTCCACTTCACGTGGACGGACTTCGACACGAACGGGATGAGCGGCCCCGCGTTCCAGCACTTCTACTACTCGAGCCGACAGCCCCCGCCGTGGCCGATCTGGGGCGGGCCGGCGTTCCTCGAGGGCGAGCTGATCGCCGAAGGCATCCCGCTGATCGACACCACGAACGCGCTGACCTGGGACACGTCCACGGTCGCGGCCGG